>JANXQR010000634.1 GCA_025353435.1 Acidobacteriota bacterium
CCGTGTCGGCCTTGATCGCGAATATCAATCGCCTTTTTAGGGTCACTCCAATCGCAGATCCTGGGGCGGCTAACGCAAAAAATTATCTCGAGTTGATCGCCCTCTCTGGGTTCGATTCACGAGATGGGCCCGACGCGCTCATTGCTTTTCAGGAACCGTGACAACAATTAGGTGTGGAGTTTCAACAGGTTGTCCATTCGATCTGAACGCGAGAGGCTGGTTCCGCAAAATGACACTAATATTAATTTTATCGGTAGTTATATACCGTTTATATTGAATTGTTATCTTAAATGGCAACATTATTCCTTTAATTAATCTTAAACTCGGCAAGGCTCGACTTCTCTCACTTTGCAATGCCAAATTCGTTACTTCCGCATAAACGTTAGATTTATGCCAGTTATTGTCTTAATTGAATGATAGCGGTAAAATTACTCCAGTATGGAAGATTTGTCACTCAAGTCGTTGGTGGAATTGCAGGCTGTTCTGGGCGAGCAACTGAAGCAGCTTCGCATTGCGAAGAACCTGGATCAGATTACGACTGCCGAGAAGGCCGGTATCTCAGAAAAGGCGTTGCGCAACCTGGAGGCGGGTCGAGGCTCCACTGTTGAGTCGATGCTGCGAGTTCTCAAGGCTCTGGATTCTCTGAGCGGCCTGCAGCTGATTGCTCCGGCACCTTCGATCAGCCCGCTGGCCCTGTTGCGGCATACGAGAGTGCGCCGGCGAGTGCGCCGGTCTCGCAAAGAGTCAAGGGCAGCCGACGTGCAGCCCGCGGCCCGCGGGATTGAGTAACCATGAAGGATGTGGCCGTTGTCGAGGTGCGGATCTGGGGGCGGCTGGCTGGCGCAGTCACGCTCGATCCAACAATTGGCTACTACGTCTTTGAATACGATGCTGCCTGGAAACGGGGTGGACAGGAGCTGGCGCCGCTGCAGATGCCGCTCGCAGACGCGCGCGCGACCTTCATTTTTCCCACTCTGCCGGAGGCCACCTATTTCCGTTTGCCGGCACTTTTGGCGGATGCTCTTCCGGACGATTTCGGCAATGCGCTGATTGAGGCCTGGATGGCTCAACGAGGCATCGACAAGGGCGCGATCACGGTACTCGACCGCCTGGCCTACATGGGAAAAAGAGGGATGGGCGCGCTGGAGTTCAGGCCGGCGCGGGGTTCGCACAATGAGAGTACCGCTCCCGTGGAGATGAAGGAGCTTGTGGAGGAAGCCCGCAAGCTTGTTCAAGGCACGGTGGACGTTGACCGCGATGCGCAGGCCGTGCTGGCCAACATTATCAAGGTGGGAACCTCAGCGGGGGGTGCGCGCGCCAAGGCGGTGATCGCGTGGAACCCGGCAACCGATGAAGTGCGCAGCGGGCAGTTTGACGCTGCCGCTGGATTTGAGCACTGGCTGCTGAAGTTTGATGGAATGGGGAGTGACAAGGAGCTGGGCACGAGCGAGGGCTACGGCCGCATTGAGTATGCCTATCACCTGATGGCGGCGGCTGCGGGAATCGAGATGGCGCCGTGCCGACTGCTGGAGGAGAACGGGCGCGCGCACTTTATGACGAAGCGGTTTGACCGCGTTGTGGTTGACGGCAAGACGGTGAAGCACCATGTGCAGTCGCTGTGCGGAATGAGCCATCTGGATTTCAGGCAGCGCGCGACCAACGATTATGCACAGCTGTTTATGGCCATTGCCAAACTGGGCATGGATGATGAGGCGAAGACCCAGGCGTTCCGGCGCATGGCGTTCAACGTGATGGCGCGCAACTGCGACGACCACACCAAGAACTTTGCGTTCCTGCTGCGACAGGGTGAGGCGTGGACGCTGGCCCCCGCCTATGATTTGACGCATGCTTACAACCCCAAAGGCAAATGGACTTATCAGCATTTGATGAGCGTGAACGGGAAGTTCAAGGACATTACGCGGGAGGATCTGCTGGAAGTTGGCGATCGTTTTGGAGTGAGAAAGCCTGCGGTTGCCTTGGCAGATGTGCGGGCGGCGATGGACAACTGGCCGGAGTTTGCGGTGCGAGCGGCAATGGCGCCGGCATTGAAGGATCGTGTCGCCGAGGATCTGCTGATGCTTTGAGGCCTACTTGACGCCCTTGTCGGGATTCCATGCGCCTTCGAGTTTGCGGACGTAGAGGATCTGGCCGATGTGGTATGCATTATGCGCGCCGATGTGGGCGATGAGCGAGGCGTTGGCGGCCAGCTTGGCGTCGTCTGCCGATTGCACGGCGGTTTCCCAGTCGGCAAGTACCTGATTGAGCTTCTTGACCAGGTCGTTCCAATCCGCGGCGCTGAATTTGTCGAAGGTCTCGTTGTTATTGCCGTCGAAGGCGGGCGGCTTTTCTCCCTTGAACTGGGTGAGGGAGCGCTGATCCCAATACCAGATGTGGTAGGCGAGCTGGCCTACGGAGTGGCCGTCTTTGCCGGCGGGTTTCCACTGCGCCTGCTCGGCAGTGAGGCCGTCGATGGCGATGGAGGCGGGGACGTACCAATCTTCCTGATTGTGGGAGTTGCGGAGCTGCTCGAGGAGCACGCCGCGGAGATCGGTGGGGGATTTTTTGTCTTGCGCGGCGGCGGAAATCGCAAGGACAAGGAGAAACATCGCGGTCAGTTTTTTCATCGTGAAGACCTCTCGGGGAAACGGGATGAGCGGAGTATACCGCTGCTGGTGCTCCGGTTGATGCGCTGATCGAGCCGGGTGGGAACTCTGCTCGATTGCCGTCGACAACGGCCGGTGATCTCTGTGTACTGTGGACTGCGGAGGCCTGCCGATGAATCGGAAGCTGCAACCTGCACTGACCTTGTTTGCTTTGGGAATGATTGGCCTTGGCGTGCTGGCTCTGGTGGTGGGCGACTTCGCAATGGGATGGCAGCCGGTGGCAGCGTGGGTGCCGGGGCGGACGGCGCTTGCATATTTGTCTGGCGTGATCATGCTGGTGGGTGGAGTGGGATTGTTGTTCGAGGCCACGGCGAAATGGGCGGTCCGCGTGCTGTTCCCTTACCTGATTGTGTGGGTGCTGCTGAAGGTGCCGGCAGTGGTGGTGGCGTGGCGGATTGAGGGTGTGTGGCTGGGCATTGGCGAGGTTGCGATGCTGATGGCCGGCGGCTGGGTGTTGTTTGCGCGACTGGACGGGGCGGCGCCGGATTCGTGGCTGGGATTCGCCGTGGGAGACCGGGGCGTGCAGCTGGCGCGGATTGTGTTTGGACTGGCGGTGGTGCCGGTGGGGTTGTCGCACTTGATTTATACGCCGCAGACGGTGGGGTTTGTGCCCGCGTGGCTGCCATACAGGATTGGCTGGGCTTACCTTACCGGCGCTGGGCAAATGGCTTGCGGGCTGGGGATTCTGTTCGGGATGTGGCGGCGCGTTGCGGCTTGGGCAGAGGCTGGGATGGTGACGCTGTTTACGCTGCTGATCTGGCTGCCGGCCGTGGCGATGAAACCCACGACGCGGCTGCCATGGACCGGGATGTGGATCAGCTGGGCAATTGGCGCGGCGGCGTGGGTGCTGGCCCAAGAAATGGGACCAAGGGTGGGCGAGCGGGGCTGATTGTCACGCCGCGCTGCCGTGCGCGAATCACGGCTTGGGCTTCTTTGCGTCGATTCCGGCCCACAGGTCGAGAGTCCACAGTTCCTGCAAGCCGCACGCCTTGAGATACAGGAACAACTGCATGCGGTAAGCGCTGTAGTGGCATAACACCATCCACACAAGCCACGAGCCGCGGGTTCCCTTGTTCCCGAACATCTCCATTTCGGCGCGCAGTTCATCGTCGGTGAGCGGCTCCACCAGTTCAGCGAACAAAGCGGTCTGTGCGGCGATTGCGGCGATGTTTTCCTGCAGGCTGCGCTGCTTTGCCTCGGCCTCATGGGTTCGCCACGCAGTGCGCCACGCGTCCATGTCGAATACGCCGGCATGGATGGTGCGGAGATGGATGGGCGCAAAGATCGACAGGTATTGCAGCAATTCAAGAAGGCTGCGCTGCCCGGGAGCGGGACGGTAGTCTGCCATCGCGGGCTCGATTTTTGACGACAGATGGAGCAGGACGCGCACTTCATGCTGAAGACGTCCCATCAGCTCCGGCTTTGAGAGAACCATGTTGCCCTCCGTTTGCGGCAGCGCGATTGCCGGCCGTGCTTTGCTTGCTTGGAAATTATCGCTTCACACCCTGTCTCCCAGTGCGATAAAGTTCGGCAATGTCCAGCAATATTTTCCGGTACCGCGTGGGTCTTCTTGGCGTGTGCCTTGCCGCTTCGTTTTGTGTTCCATGCTTCGCGCAAGAGGCTGCGCCGGCGACTTCGACCGATGTTCCGATGGTGCTGCACATCAGCGCCAGCGAGGTGGTGCTGGATGTAGTGGCGCGCGACGCGCAGCATGCTCCCGTGAACGATCTGGCCGAGAGTGACTTCCAGGTGTTTGAGACTGGCAAGCACGCTGACAAGAATCCGCGGCATATCCTGTCGCTGCGCATGATTGATCCGCACAAGGATGCCAGCCATGCGGGTTCATCCGACAGCGGCTTTCGCATCAGTACGGGGGCCACCTGCGCGCTGAACACCACCGTGCACTATGAGATTGCGATTCAGGCTGGATCGGAGCCCGGCTATCACCAGGTGCTGGTGAAGACCACGCGGCCGGGGGTCACGCTGTCGTTTCGGCATCGCTATTATGTGGGCGAGGCTCAGGACATCGCGCCGGCGAAGAACAAGAAGACTGATGATATTGCGCTGAGCGAGGCGGCGTGCTTTCATCCGCTGATTCCGCCCACGCTGGCCGTCTCCGCGCATCCCATGGTTATTCCGGGCAGAAAGTCTACGGCGTACGCGGTCATCGTGCGGCCGGAGTCGTTTCCGGGCATCGGACTGAATGGGACGAACACCCATGTCCAGCTTGATTTTGGCCTGTGCACGTTTGATGCGTCCGGAAATTTCGCGCAGTATCTGCACTCCACCACAGACAAACAGCTTGATGCGGCGGCCATGGAGAAGGCGCAGACGCACGGGCTGGTGAACTTCCTTGAAGTGCCTGGCGACAAGCCGCCGGACCTGGCGCGGCTGGTGGTGAGGGACCGCACCACCGGCAACCTGGGGATTGTGGACGTGGCGCGGCCGTTGTCACTCGCGGCGCAGGGTGACAACACGAAAAAGCAGGAGCGGCCCGTGGGATCTGTCCGGGCTTTTGGGTCGGTAACCCCGCTGCAGAACGCCTTTTGCGGCGACGTCTACGATCTCTCCTCCGGCGGTTCGACGCTACCCGAGTTCTGGAACCTTGAACCCGTGGGCTCCATCTACACTGACAAGCTCAATGTCGTCGACCAGGACATGACCAATTCCGACGGCATTCCCGGCGTGACGCGCAACGTCAAGTGGTTCGGCGTGGATTATTACGGCGAGTTTTACATCGCCAATCCGGGCGACTATGTGTTCGAGATCGAGTCCGACGATGGCTCCCACGTCGAAATCGACAATCAGCTTCTCATCGAGCTTGACGGGATTCACCCGGCGCTGGTTAAGAGCGCGCACACAACACTCGCTGCCGGACGACACGCGATCCACATCCCGTATTTCCAAGGGTCGCCGCCGGGGCTGGCGCTGATTCTGAGCATCAAGCCGCCGGGGGGCTCGATGAAGCCGTTCAATTTGGGTGAGTATGCGGCGCCGGTTGGGGCGGAGGGTGCGGCGGCGGCGAAGTGATGTGCGGGATGAGCGTCGGTTGCCATCGGCCTGACTCGGGCGCAGAATAGACACATGGCAACTGGCGAAACCCCGATTCCAGACCTCCCTGTCTCGCTCTTGGCTGAGATTGAGAGAGTAGCGCGCGAGCAGGGACGGTCAGTGAGCCAAGTGCTCGCAGACGCAGTTATCCGCTACCTGCGCGATGAGCAGTGGCAGCGTCTGAAGACGTATGGGCGCGAGAGAGCGACGGCGATGGGTCTCACCGAAGCCGATGTGCCTCGACTGGTTGAGGAATCGCGCCGTGAAAATGGGCAAGCCCGCTAGTGCTGCGCGTTACGGCTGACTCCAACATTTACATTTCAGCCCTCAACTTCGGGGGAATTCCGGACAAGATTCTTGATCTGGCGCGCGATGGCTGGATCGAACTCGCCGTTTCAGGCGCCATTCTTGATGAAGTGGTTCGCGTCTTGCAAGACAAGTTTGGTTGGTCTCAGGATGCCGTGGGAATGGCGCGGATACAAATCTGTGGGTTCGCGGAGTTGGTAACGCCGGATCGAGCGATCGAGGTGGTGAAGGACGACCCGACTGACAATCGCATTCTGGAATGCGCTGCGATGGGCGGCTCGGCGTTTCTGGTGACCGGAGACAGGCATCTTTTGAAACTAGGGCGGTTTGAGGGCACGCTAATTGTCGCGCCTTCCGTCTTCCTTGAAATCATGGCCAAATTGAAATAGATCCGAACGGCGTTGGGGGCGAGGGCCACCTGACCCGGATCAACAATATTCTTGCGAATCTGATGGAGGCGGAACGGCGGGCGGGGTCGGGAGATCGTTGGGGGCTGCGGGTGAGGTTACTCAATACGTTTGACTGTTAATCTCACCCTATGTAGACTTACTACATGACTCCAGCTCAAGTCCGAATTACCGGTCCTGTCCTAAAGGTCCTACGGGAGTTGATGTCGCAGCCTATGACCCGGATTTCGGGCGCAGAGATTTCACGCGCCACTGGGTTGGCGTCCGGAACTCTGTATCCGATTCTGTTCAGGCTTGAAAAGGCGGGGTGGCTTCAGAGCGAGTGGGAAGATGCCGAGCCCTCGGATATGAAGCGGCCACGAAAGAGGCTCTATCGGATGACGGCAGTAGGTCAAAGATCCACTTGCGACGCATTCAGAGATTTGCTGCCGGCTGACGGGGGATTTGCATGGCAATACTAAAGCTCCTCGGCGGCATATTAGTCTCAGTTTTCCTCGGGTTGGTGAAGGACGAGGCAAAAGCGTGGCTTCCTAAATTAACGAATCGAATCCTAGCAAATGCTGTGAAAACACTACCTCACGGACTTCAGTTACGGTATGAAGAGGAGTGGCGCAGCGACATTGAGGAAATGCCCGGCGAAATTGGCAAAATGTTGCGCGCTGTTGGTTTAGTCAGAGCTGCCTACGGAATAAGGAGGGCCAACCGCGGAGAATTCCGCGGCGTGGTCGCCGAATGGGTCAGTCGTTCTATTGCTGCACTACTTTTGGTGTGGATTGCACCATGCTTGGGCATCCTGATGCTGATTGTCAGGGGCCATTCATATGGGCCAGTTTTTCTGAGGATTCCCTACCGCGATTGGGATGGTAGGTGCTTTCGTTGGTGGCATTTCCGAAGTTTCGTACTGCTTAAGATAGACGGCGTCGAGTACGCTGCAAATTCCATAACTCTACAACGCATCGCAACTACCTTCAGTGGCGTCCTTTTGCTTCGCAATGTCGCGAGAGGCGAGATGACACTTTCATCCGCCGCGCGGTACATGTTGTGGAAAGTGAAGTTTGGGGCCGTCGAGATACCCAAGCCCCAACCGCCTGAGTCTGTGATTCAATAGTAAAGATGGCAATTCCCCGGAGATCGACTGTGCGCGGGCGGCTGATTGCGGCCCGGCGGAAGGCGCGCGAGTATGCGATGGTGGCGCGGGCGCTGGCGTCTACGGCGCACCCGGTGCTGGCGCAGATTGTGCCGGCGCGGTTCTGCAACCTGAGTTGCGGCTATTGCAATGAGTACGATAAGGTCTCTGACCCGGTGCCGCTCGAAGAGATGTACCGGCGCATCGACCACTTGGGGCGGCTGGGGACGGCGATGATCGGCATCTCCGGCGGCGAACCCCTGACGCATCCGCAGCTGGACGACATTATCCGGCGCATGCGGGGGACAGGCGCGATTGCGGGGATGATCACGAATGGCTATCTGCTGAATGTCGAACGAATAGAACGGCTGAACCGGGCGGGCCTGGACCATATGCAGATCAGCATCGACAATCTCGAACCCGACGAGATTTCAAAGAAGAGCCTGAAGGTGCTGGACAAGAAGCTGCAGATGCTGGCTGACCATGCCGAGTTCCACGTGAACATCAACTCGGTGGTGGGCGGGGGCTTCAAGGATCCAAACGACGCGCTGGTGATTGGGCGGCGGGCGCTGGAGCTGGGGTTTGAGTCGACGATCGGGATTATTCACGACGGCAGCGGGCAGCTGAAGCCCCTGCAGGCCGACGAGGCGAAGGTGTACTTCGCGATGACCGACCGGAAGAAGACCAACTACGCGCAGTTCGACAAGTTTCAGGCGGCGATTGCGGAAGGGCGGCCGAACGAGTGGCGGTGCCGGGCGGGGTCGCGTTACCTGTACATTTGCGAGGACGGGCTGGTGCACTATTGCAGCCAGCAGCGCGGGTACCCGGGGGTTCCGATTGGCGAGTACACGACGGCCGACGTGAAGAGGGAGTTTCTCACCGCCAAGAGCTGCGCGCCGAATTGCACGGTTGGATGCGTGCACCGTATCAGTTACATCGACCACTGGCGTGCGCCGCAGACGGAGACGACGAGTCCGGGGCAGGGCGGGCTGGTGCAGATTACGAATCAGTGAACAGTGGGAACTGAACAGTGGGCAGAAAAACGGCGGCGCATCCTCTCGGATGCGCCATTTTGTTTTGGGTACCTGATTTGATTGATTGGACTAGTGCGCGGCCGGCTTGGGTGCTGGCTTGGCGGCGGGTTTGGCGCCTGTCGCGGGGTGAGCGGCTGGCGCTACGGCAGGAACAATGGTGGCCAGCTTGATCTTGTCCATGTCAGGGAAATTGGCCTTCAGATAGGCGTCGCCCTGATCCATGATGAGGTCCTGGCGGGGCCGTTCGCCGTATGCCGGGAAGATCTTGTCGACCACGTTCATGCCATCAACGACCATGCCAAACGGGGCAAACCCCATGCCGTCGAGACGTGCGTTGTCAACGTAGTTGATAAAGAGCTGGGTGGTGCGGGTGTTGGGGCCGGCGGTGGCGAAGACGAGGTAGCCGCGCTTGTTGCTCTGCACCACGGGATCGTCCTGAATTTTGGCGTCGTGCCAGACCTTGTTGACGGCAGGGTTGGCGTTGAGCCCAAACTGCACCACGAAGCCGGGGACGACGCGGAAGAAGGACGCGTTGGTGAAGTAGCCATACTTGACGAGGTTGTAAAAGCGGTCTGCACCGATGGGCGCCCAGTCGCGATGCACTTCAACGACGAAGTCACCCGTGGTGGTGCTGAACTTTGCCTTGTAAACCGCGGGCGCCTTGGCGGCGAGTGACGCCGGATTCAGCAGAGTTGGACGCGGACCGGCTGCAGTCGAGTGGGTTGGGCTAGGCTTGGCCGCGCCGGACTTGGCAGTCGTGCTCTTGGTGGGTGTGGCCTTGGGGGATGACGCTTTGGAAGCCGGGGTCTGAGAGTGGGCGATGAGGCTCGCGCACAAAACAAGGACCGTCACAAATGCTTTCATGATGATCGATTATACGAAACTACGCGGCGCATCGGAGTGGAATGCGCCGCTCGCTGATCGATTGGATCGGACTAGTTGCCGGGAGTGTGCTTCGGCGCAGCAGCCTTGGTCGCGGCAACCTTGTGGGTGGGTGCGGACTCTGCGCCCTTGGTGTCGGCAATGGCCTGGTCGATGAGTTCGTAGAGCTTGTTGCGGTCGACGACTTCAACGAATGGCGCGCCCTTGCTGTGATCGGTGACAACCCAGATGGTAGGCGTGTGCTCAATGCCGACGCGCTGGCCGAGGGCGTAGTCGGCTTTGACTGCGGCCGCGAGTTTGCCCTGAGGATCGACAGCGAAGGGGAAGGCGATGCCGTGCTCCGACGCGAATTTCTGCGTGAAGTCGGACATCTTGGCTATGTCTTCGGCGAGCGTTGGCTGGGCTGCGAAGATTTCGTCGCGATAGTCGTCGCCCAACTTCTTGCTTTTAGTGTCAAACCAGCGCGCGTTGACGGCGGCCTGGAAGCTCCAGGTGTGCATTGCCAGCGGGAAGTCGTGGCGGACCCATGGGATGTGGTACTTCTCGGCGGCTTCGCGGAGCAGCGGATTGGCGCGGGCGCAGTCGGGGCACTGCAGGTCTTCCCACTCCACGATTGCGACGCGTGTGCCGGCCGGGGGCTTGAGGACGCTGGGGTCGTGCACCTGGGTTCCGGGCGGCGGCGGCGTGAACTGGGCGCGCGCAGCGGGGATTGCAAGCACGGCCGCGACAAAGGCCAAGCCAAGATAGAGGCGTGCGGGACGAGCATGAGCAGTGAAACGAACCATGTTGGTTGGGCGGCTCCCTTGGATTGATTGTACTGGGAACAGGGGACAGAGGCTAGGAACGCTGAGGCCCGTTGGAGTCCTGGTGGTCGCGGCGGCGGGCCGCCATCCATTGGCGCCATTTGTAGTCGGCGACGAGCGAGCCGGCGATGACAATGGCAGCGACGATGGCCAATATTAGCTTCATAAAGATATCCGACAGCCGCGCTGGAAATCCAAGGTCTCAGATGCGAGATCCGGGGCACCCTGGTCGCATTTGGCTTCAGCGGCCTACGACGAGAATTTCAAAGCTGCCGGGCACAATCGACGGCCATGGGTGTGGGCGCTCGGGTGTGGGCGCAGGTGGCGGCCCGAACTGGGCGGTTACCAGGTAGGCGCGATCGGTAGCAGAATCGTAGGTCATGGTTCGCGCGCCGCGCTGGGTTTTCAATGTTTCAACGGACGGATACTTGGGGTCGGCAGCGTTGACGACGGACAGCACACCCTCTCCGCAGGAGGCGAATGCCAGGCCCTTCGCGGGCGAATAGTTGGCGGCATCAGGTCCATCACCAATGGCGGGCACGGCCAGCGACTTGCCGGTCAGTGAATCGGTCACAGCCATTTTCTTGCCGTCGCAAACGGAGAAGAGGCGATGTCCTGCGACATCGAACGCAAGCCCTGAGGGAGATTCGCAACCGATGGGCCACGTGGCGGTCAGCGTCTTGGTGTGCGCGTCGAGGCGGACGATGGAGTTCTTGTCCTCGATGTTGTCGAAGACAATGCCCTGCCCATCGACTGCAGGGAACTCAGGCTTGCCCGGGAGCGCTATGGTCGCAACCACCTTTCGTGTGGCTGCGTCAACGACGGTTACATCCTTGCTGCGGCCATTGAATGCCCACACGGTTTGCGTTGCTGGCTCGAAGATAATGCCGTCAGGGTTGGTGCCTACGGGAATGGTCGCAACTGTGGCGAGCGAAGTGCGGTCGAAGACGACCACCGCATTTCCGCCGCCGTCGGAGATGTAGCCGAACTTGCCGGCATTGTCGAGAGCAATTCCGTGAGTGCCATGCAGGCCAGTGATTGCGCCGACTGGCTTGCCGGTCTGCAAGTCGAGCACCTCAACGCGCGGGCCGTGCGTGACGTAAAGCCGATGCGCGGAGGAGTCGGCGAGCAGGTAGTCCCAACCGCCGTCACCGCCGACTTTCCAATGATCGATCACTTTATACGGCTGCTGCGCGGAGATCATTGAAGGTACCGAGAGGATAAAGATGACAGCGGCTGCGGCAAAGATCATCTGGGCCAGGCGAAAAGAGCGCGAAATCGAGTGCATGAGAAGTCTCCAGTACAACGCGGGAAGAATATCACCGGGACCTTATCAAAGTCTGAAGGGGGAAAATGCTTTAACCTCATACCTGCGGGCCATCGCCCCCAGGGACCGTCTTAGTGCGCATAGTTCTCTCGAACATCGGAACCTATGGCGACATCCATCCGCTGATTGCGTTGGCAGTGGAGTTGAAGCGCCGCGGACACGTCCCGGTGATGGCGCTACCGGCGGTTTATGAGCCCAAGATTCTGCCGCTGGGAATTGAATTTCATGCCGTCCGGCCGGACATCGATCCAAAAAATACCATCCTGGTGGAGATGGTCTACGACGTGAAAAAGGGCACGGAGCGCGGCCTGCGCGATTTTCTGTTCCCTGTTCTGCGCCAGACTTACGACGACTTGCTGCGTGCCGCCACACAACCGCAGCGCGCGGACCTGCTACTGCTGGGCGAGTTGAACTATGCAGGGCCGATCGTCGCCGAGATCACGGGGATTCCGTGGGCCAGCTATGTGCTGGCGCCGCTGTCGTTCTTCTCTGCATTTGATCCGCCCGTGCTGCCCCCGTATCGGCGACTGGCAAGGGCAGACAAGGCGGTCCCGGGAATGGGACGCGCGATGCGTCGTCTGGCGCGCTTTGTCACCCGCAAATGGCCGGAGCCTATCTATGCATTGCGAAAAGAACTCGGTCTCCCGCGCGGAGCGAATCCAATCTTCGACGCCAAACACTCGCCGTACAAGGTCCTCGCAATGTTCAGCCGCGTGCTCGGCGTGGAACAACGTGATTGGCCGCCGAATACGGAGATCACCGGATTCTGCTTTTACGACGCAGAAAATGGCAACTCGGACTTGCCTCAACAACTCGAGAGCTTTCTGAATGAAGGACCCGCTCCGATTGTATTCACGCTAGGGTCAGCCGCAGTGCTGGCTGCGGGGCGATTTTTCGAATATTCGGCGCGCGCCGCCATGGAGTTGGGTGTGCGCGCAGTTTTGTTGATTGGAAAAGACGAACGCAATCGACCGCCGATGGAAATGCCAAAAACTATCTGCGTGGCTGACTATGCACCTTACTCTGCGCTGTTCTCGCGCGCGTCGCTGGTGGTGCACCAGGGTGGCGTGGGCACCACTGCACAGTGTCTCCGCGCCGGCAAGCCGATGCTCATCATGCCTTACGCACACGATCAGCCCGACAACGCGCGGCGCATGCTCCGCCTCAAGGTGTCGAGGACAATTCAACGTGGAAACTACACGCCAATTCGCGTTGCGCGCAAGATGCGCAAGATGCTGGACGACCCCGAGTTTGCACGGCGCGCGGAGAGCGTCGCGCAATTGCTGTCGCATGAGGACGGCACGAAGACAGCGTGCGATGCGCTGGAGAAGCTGTTCGCCACAACGAGAAGCAGGGCTTGAATGTTCGACTATTCAAAACTGAATCCCGCGTTTGCGAAGCTTTCCAAGCCGGCACAGCGCGCGATGATTAACGCGGAGATCTACACAGCGCAGGACCTTGCGCGGCACTGCCGAGCTGAAGTTGCCGCATTGCATGGAATCGGACCATCTGCGTTTCCAGTGCTTGAAAGCGCCCTTGCAGCTTCGGGCTTGCGCTTCAAGGCCGACGATCGACCTCGAACGCTAAAGCCTCCCCTTCAATAAATGCCTGGGATCAGACGTCGCGTGGCCTTGGAATATGCGATGTACTCGCTGCCGAAAGCATCCGTGAGCGCGATCTCCTCAACGTGAATGCGATAGAGTAGCGCCGAGGTGGGGAAGATGAGCAGGATGCCCAGGCTCAACCAATTTCGCTCGTAGACACCGACTGCCGCGAAAATAATCAGCATGCCTGTGTATGACGGATGCCGTACCCAGCGGTACAGACCCTTGGTTTGCAGGGTCTGCGTAGCGTGAATGGCGACGTTGGTGCTGAACGAAGTGCCCAGCGTGAGCACAGCCGTCCATCGCACTGCGAGGCCGCCGGCCAACATCGCCACTGCGGCAATCCTGAGCCACGGCGCACCGCCAAGCATGTTGTGAGGATGGGTTTCGCCATAGGCCATCGCGGCCCAGAACGAAGCGAAGATCACGATCAGCAAAACGATCAGCGAACCGCGATCCTGCACCTTGCCGTGCTTCCGCAAGGTGGGCGTCACCAACTGCAGCAGGGTTTCGCTGGCGATCCACGCCCAGTAAAGCGTCATGAACACGGTTTGAATGGTCACGGGAAACCTTGAACGCGAGAATTGCAGCGCACTGCACCGACTTGCCTTATCCTACGCGGACACACATTCGGCAGTTCCGCAAAGACGCGGGTTCTCAGCAGCCCGTGCCCGCCTTGGCCAATGCGTCCTTCAGCCCCGCCATGCTGATGCGCGTCGACGCTTCTTCCGTCCCCGCGCCACGCCAATGCGTCTCCAGGCTCACCGCGTGGCGATAGCCGTCTCTCTTTAGCGCCCGCAGCTGGCCCACCCAATCCACAACGCCCTGGCCCACCGGCGCCCACTCGTATTTGCCGTCTGCCTTGCGCACCGCACTCTTGGCGTGGCAATGGCCGATGCGATGCTTGGGCAGCAACTCGTAACCCTTCGGATACGGCACACTGTCGGGGAATGTAGCCTCATTGCCGGGGTCCCAGTTGATCATGAAGTTCGGCTCGGTCACTGCTGCGAGCACAGCCGCTCCCTCGGCTCCAGTTGCCGTGTTGCATGCCATTTCGTTTTCAATAACAAGGAGCACCTTGTCCTTGGCGCAGCGCTTTGCCGCCTCGCGCAGCTTGTCGTTGATGGCCGCGCGGTAGGGCTTCACGTCGTCCAGCCGCCAGAAATCGAAGCAGCGAAGACGCTCAGTCGAAAACGTCTTCACAATCTCGATGCAATGCTCAAGCAGCGCATCCTGCTCTTTGAAATCGGTATCGGCATGGAACTGATCACGCTTTTCGCTAAGTTTCGAGAGTGGCGCGCCCGGCCAATCCACCTTGAAAAGCGGGCTGGCAATATCCGTCACGCGCAGGTTGTACTTGGCCAGGATCCGCTCGGCTTCCGCTAGCTCATTGGCATCAAGCGCAGTTACATTCTTCTTCCACATGCTGCGCAACTCGATCCACTCGAGTCCGAAGTCGTGCGCGGTCACCGAGCAGGCGTGGTCGAAGTCCTGCGAAATTTCATCATTGATGACTGCTACCCGGAACGGGCAAGTTGCGGCCACTGCGCGGAGGGCTTGTGATGCGAAGACTGTCGTGCCCACAGCAGCGGCTCCGGCAATAAAATTGCGACGTGATGAAAACATAGCGGACTCACTTTGGGCTGCCACCACCTGTAAAAACCATGCGGCAACCTCTTCATTTATTGCGGCAAATTTTTTCCGGCGCGAACCATCTACTTCCGCGCGTAGTCTTTTGTCTTGCCTGTGCGGCTATTGGTCACCGAGAACGATCCATCCGCATTTGCAATCACTTTGAAGTATGCACCATCGGCGGCAGCGCCCTTCGGGTTCGCGATGAGGGCTTCAGGGCTGTTGTGCGCGGCGTCAGAACCTTCCGCGGTGTGGACCATGTATAGGTCTTCGAGGCCCGGGCTGTCGTGCACGGTCTGCCACGCTTCGGGGCTGCCTGCCTTGTGCGCGCCGTTGTTCATGATGGCCACGCGAGGATGAATCGCGTCGACGATGGCGCGGGAACTCGACAGGTTGAATCCGTGGTGCGTCACGAGATAAATATCGACGGGCGGGATGGGATTGTTGGGGCAAACCAATGCGATCTCCTTGGCCTTGGTGAGATCGCCAAGATCGAGAAAACGGAATTTGCCGTAGGTAACCAGGATGCCGGCAGAGAAGGCGTTCTCGGTCGGATCCACGTCGGCCTTGGGCTCACTTGCACAATAGGGATTGGGCTTCGGCTTCACGTCTGGCACCGCGTCAATTGCCTTACCGTTGGCGGCCAGCACAATGATGTTGAGGCCCGGAATTTCGATCGTGTCGCCAGGATGAATGATGCGGCGCTGCTTGCCTTCCGTCACCTTCAGATAGGCAGCAAAGTCGCTGCGCGTAATGTCTGAGTCTTCGCGATTGGGACCGTGATCGAGAAATTCGCCAATGGGCACGCGCTCCGCCAGTTGCGTCACGCCGCCC
>JANXQR010000651.1 GCA_025353435.1 Acidobacteriota bacterium
CGATCCTGCGCAGGCCAAGCCGGAGCTTGCGGCGGCGCTGAAGTCCGCTGCGCAGGCGCATAAGCGCGTTCTGCTGGATTTTGGCGGCAACTGGTGCGGAGACTGCCAGGTACTCGATATCTATTTTCACAACGCGGACAATCGGGCAATCCTGGAAGCGAACTACGTGCTGGTGCATGTGAATGTGGGGGAGTACGACGCCAATCTGGATCTCGCTGCAAAGTACGAAATTCCTCTCAAGCGGGGCGTGCCGGCGATTGCAGTGTTGAGCGAGACGGGCAAGCTGCTCTATAGCCAGAAGTCAGGCGAATTCGAATCGATGCGGCGGATGGACCCAATGGCGGTGACGCGGTTCCTGGTGCAGTGGAAGCCGTCGAAGCAGGGCTGCTCAGTGCTGATGGTGAACTGTTGAGGCAGCGACGGGCTCGGGTAGCGGCTCGCGGGCGGGTATGACAATGCGGGCTAGATCCTTGGGATCGCTGACTGGCGCGAATTGCTTAGTCTTGTCGTAGGTGTAGACCACGCGGTGAATCACGGTCATGGTGGAGAGCACGGCGAGCACCCAAAGGACCGGCGCCATGACGCCCCAGTGATTGAACAGAGCGCCGAGGATTACGAGCACAATGCGCTCCGGGCGCTCCATAAATCCCACCTTGCAGGAACCGATAAGGGCCTCGGCGCGGGCGCGCGTGTAGCTGACCATGAGCGACGTGCTCATGACGAACGCGGTGAGGACGACGTAGCGCAGATGGTTGGAGCGCGCGTAATAGACGATGAGGCCGAAGAACAGGACCACGTCAGAGTAGCGGTCGATAACGGAATCGAAGAAGGCGCCGAAGACGGTGACCTGGTTGTTGCGGCGGGCGACGCGGCCATCGACCATGTCAAAGATGCCGGCGCCGATGATGACGAGTCCCGCATAGAAGAACATGCGGCCGGCGTTGGTGGCGTTGGCGTGGCCAAAGAAGAACGCGGCGACGATGTTGATGATGAGGCCGATGAAGGTGAGGGCGTTGGGGGAGATGCGGGTCAGCGCCAGTCCGTGCACGATTCGATCAAGAAGCCAGCCGCAGGCGCGGCCAAACCCACCCGTCCAGGTCATTCTTTCGTTCCTCACTACTGGTTCGTTCCTCACAACAGGCCGGCACCGGTGCTGTCGTTGGCGGCAGCTTCCGCCTTGGCTGCTTCGGCCTCGTCGTGGATGGTGCTGAGCTTGAGCACTTCAAGTTCGCGTTTGCCATTGGGGGTGACGATGGTGGCCACATCGCCGACGCGCTTGCCCACCAATCCGCGCCCGATGGGCGAAGTTGTGGAGATCAGACCCTTGGTCACGTCGGATTCTTCGCTGGTGACGAGTCTGTATTCGATTTGCTCATCTTTGCTGGAGTCGTAAACCACAATGGTTGAGCCAAAGCCGGCCTTGTCGTGTGGAATGTTAGCAAGATTGACGAGGGAGAGTTCGGCCATGCGGCGTTTGAGTTGGCCCAGGCGCGCGTTCACGAACTGCTGGCGCTGCTTTGCCATGTGGTATTCGGCGTTTTCAGAGAGGTCGCCCAGTGCCGCAGCCTTCTTGATTTCGGCGGGCAGCTCGTGAGCGAGCTCGTGCTCCATCGCTGCAATTTCCTTCTGCAGCTGATTTTTTATGTGTTCGGGCATCCATTGTCCGTGGCGGGGAGCGCAGTGCTCGTTTCCGCAGAGAAGTCAAAGACCGCTTAAAGTTTGATTATACGCGGGGGAAGGGTGAGGCAGGGACCGGAGGGACTAAGGGGCTAAGGGGCTAAGGGGCTAAGGGACTGGAGGGACTGAGGGACTGAGGGACGCGGGATTCTGATGGTTGCGGTTTTCATCGAGGAAGGATTGCAGGATGAGGGTGGCGGCGACCTGGTCGACAACCTTCTTGTGTTCTTCGCGGGCGTGGCCGGCTTCGTAGAGTATCTCGTGAGCCTGGCGAGTGGTGAGGCGCTCGTCCCAGAGATGGATGGGTAGGCCGGATAGTTCGGCAAGCTCGGAAGCGAATTGTTTCGTTTTGAGAGCACGCGGGCTTTCATCGCCGGACAGGTGGAGCGGATTGCCAATGACGATGCCTGAAACGGCGTAGCGACGGGCGAGGCGCGCGATGGAACGGAGATCGTCGCGGCGATTGCGGTGCACTTCAAGAGTGAGTACGGGCTGGGCGATGAGACCGAGTTCATCGGAGACGGCAATACCGATGCGCTTGGTGCCCACGTCTAGTGCGAGAAAGCGAGGCGGGGGCTGAGATTCGGTCATGCGGGCTCCTACGCCTGAGGATACAGGGCTACCGAGGCCGGGGAGCGATCAGGAAATCGATCGGGCCGTTGGACCTGGCGTGGGGAACGGCGGCAATCGCATTCAACTGACGTGCGGAGGTGGCAATCCCGCTACAATCTTAGAAGTAGAGGAATCGCGACGGGTTAATTCGCGTCTCATACTGAGCACGGAGGAATACAGCAGCAGGATGGCGAGCGGCAGACGGACAAAGGGGACAAGCCGCGGCTCGGGCTGGGGGCGCACTTTGTGGGCAGTGTTTCTGCTCGCGGTGTTGGCAGCTGCTGCGGTTGTGGCCTTCGTTCTAGTGACGCCATTCGGACCATCGCAGGAGACCTTTGTCGAGATCCCGACGGGATCATCCACGGTGCGCATCGGGAGGCAGTTGGAGGAAGCAGGGGTGGTGCGCAGCCAGTATGCGTTCGATGCGATGCGCTGGGTGACACGGGGGACACTGAAAGCGGGCGACTATCGCTTCGATCATCCCGCGACAGTGAGCGAAGTTTACGACCGGATCCGACGCGGGGACACTTACACAATTGAGGTCACGATTCCCGAAGGCTCGAACATGTTCGACATTGCCAAGCGGCTGCAGGAGGCCGGCTTTGGACCGAGCACGGAGTTTGTGAACGTTGCGCGGCACAACACGGCACTGATTTCGGATCTCGATCCGCAGGCAAAGACACTGGAGGGATACCTGTTTCCGGACACCTATCGGATCGGGCCCAAGGACGAGATGGCAAAGATTGCGGCGACGATGGTGAAGCGTTTCCGCCAGGCGGCGACGCAACTGGGGCTCAATCGCGATGTGCACAACCTGGTGACAACGGCGTCGCTGGTGGAGCGGGAGACGGCGATTGATGGAGAGCGTCCGCTGGTGGCAAGCGTGTTTCAAAATCGGATGGCGAAACAGATGCCGCTGATGACTGACCCGGCTGTGATTTACGGGCTCGAAGTGACGGGGCAGTGGCGGGGAGGAATCTACGCCAGCGACCTTCACAGGGACACCGCCTACAACACCTACGTTCATGCGGGTCTGCCGCCGGGACCGATTGCGAATCCGGGGATGAAGTCGCTTCAGGCTGCAATGCATCCGGCGCAGACGGACTATCTCTACTTTGTGGCGGCGGGCCAGAATCCGCAGGGCATGTCGCGGTTCGCGTCGACGCTGGATGAGCATAACCGCAACGTGGCGGGGTATCGAAAAGCGATGAAGAAAGCGGGTGGACGGTGAACGGATCGAGGCTGGGAGCAAGTGCCCTGCTGATTGCGCCGGCGCTCCTGCTATCGGGGTGTTTTCTCCCCACGCATCGGAAGCTGCCGGTGCCTATTGCACCTACACTTGTGCAGACAGTTCCTGCCTCGGATCTTGTGGAGGATTTGAATAAACGATGGGAAGAGCTGAACACGTTGAGCGTAACGGTAGACATGCGGGCCACGGTTACAAGATCAAAGCAGGGCGAAGCGAGTGACTACCCCAGCATTCCCGGCATCATTCTGCTGCGCAAGCCGGAGATGTTGCGGGTGTACGGACGGGTTCCGGTGGTGGGGACCCGGCTGCTGGACATGGTGTCTGACGGCAAGAACTTTACGCTTTGGATTCCGCAGAGCAACAAGGCAATAGAGGGACCGATGACGGAGGCCAAGACCAAGTCGACGAACCAGCTGGAAAATCTGCGGCCTGGCTTCTTCTTCGACTCGATCGTGGTGCGGGGGCTTTCACCGGGCGATGAGTACTTCAGGGCCGCCGATACCGACACCGTTGAGGATGCCGCCAAGAAGCACTTGTATCTTGTGCCGGAATATCTTCTGAACGTGGTGCACCGCAAGGAGAACAGCCAGGAGCTGGCGCCGGTGCGGGTGATTCATTTCCACCGCGATGACCTGCTGCCCTATCAGCAGGATTTATACGACTCCGATGGCAACCTGGAGACGCAGGTAATGTACGGCCGGTACGCCGATTATGGCGAGCACAGGTATCCCTCGACGATTACGATCAAGCGCCCGCTGGAAGGGTTGCAGCTGGTGCTGACGGTGATCAAGGTGACAGAGAATCTGGAGCTGAAGAGCGACACGTTTCAGCTCCAGATTCCACCGGAGACAAAGGTTCAGAAGCTCCAATAAGACTCGCCAGTTGACTTGCTCTGATGGTGGTTCGGTGACTCGTCCACGATTCGACCTGAATCCAGAGCAACGCTTGCGAATCCGCACCTGTGCTAGTATCCCCGAAAGCGCAAACGCAACCTGCCGGGGAAACCAAATATGGAAACCACTCTGCGACCCCTTTCGCTGGGGGAGATTCTCGACAGAACCGCACAGCTTTACCGCACCAACTTTCTGCTGTTCGCGGGCATCGCGGCAGCCTACGCCGCGGTTGCGCTGATCATCAACCTGGTGAGCGTGTTTCTGCTGGAAGGGTACAAGGGATCCCGGATTGGGTCGGCGCTGTCATGGCAGATGCAGCTGCTGAGTTGGTCTGGTCTGATAGTGATGATGATTGTGAGCAACGTGGCAGGGGCGGCCAACAACCGCGCCGTGGCCTGGGTGCACCTGGGGGAGCCGGCCACGATCCGTGGAGCCTACCGCAGCGTTCTGCCGCACGTGGGACGCTACCTGGGACTGGGGACGTTGAAGCTTCTCATCGCGTGGTCGCCGGTGCTGGTGATTTACGGAGTTTTTCAGGCGAGTCTCATTCACTTTGTTAATAAGGGCGTGATGCCGCGGCCCGGAGAGGTACCAGTTCCCTCGACCACTCCGAACCCAGATAGCCTTGCCTTTGGCCTGATCACAATTGGCATTGGAATTCTGATCTGGCCTGTGTTGATCTACGCAGTCTTCATGGCTTTGCGTTATGCGTTGGCACTGCCGGCAAGCGTTGTGGAGAACCTGAAACTGCGTGCAGCGATGCGACGAGGCATTGCCCTTTCCAAAGGCTCGCGGGGCAGGATCTTTGTGCTCTGGCTGCTGGTGTCAGTGGTGGAGTTTATGGCGTTGGCTTTGACGCAGGCATTTTTTGTGATGTATTCCGTGCGGCACCACTACCAGCTTCCCGTGGGTCTGCGTATTGTGCAGCAGGTTGTGGCATTCTTCACAAACTCATTCGTGGGGCCGATTCTTGCGATTGGCACGACATTGTTTTATTACGACCAGCGGATTCGCAAAGAGGGATTCGACATTGAGTGGATGATGGCCGCCGGAGGGCTTGCAATCGCGCCGCCGGACGTGCAAGTGAGCCCTGAAGAGTTGAGCACGGGAATCGATGCATGAGTCTCCAGCTGCGTCCGGCCAATCTCGGAGAGATTCTGGATCGCACGGCGAGCCTTTACCGATCGCGGTTTCTGATGTTTTCGGGGATTGGGGTCATCCCGGCGGGAGCGGTACTGACGTTTGCCGCGGGCGGATTCCTGATTTTGGCGCGGATTGGTTCAGCGGGTCCCGAGGCTGAGTTTTTGATGGGGTTGGCGATGTTGGCGCTTGTGCTGCTCGCAATTCCCGTTTGCCTGGCATTGACGGCATTGGGCGGCGCGGCCATGAGCCATGCGGCCAGCCAGACATTTCTGGGGGAGCGGATCACCATCCGCGGCTCGTACAAGGTGGCGTGGAAGCGGGGATGGCGCTATATCGGGCTGCTGACGCTGGAGATTCTGTTTCTGGCCGTTGTTCCCTTAGTGGCCTGGATCTTGGTGATCGTGGTGCTTGCCGTGCTTGCAGCGATGCGAGGGCGCACCGGTGGGGGATTGGGAGGCGCTTCGGCGCTCGCGCTTGTGTCGATCATGGGTGTGGGCCTGGCTGTGTATTTCGTATGGATGCTGCTGCGGATCTGCCTGGCGTTTTCGGCTTGCATGGTGGAGCAGATTGGGGCCTGGGCGTCACTGAAACGCGCCACATCGTTGAGCAAGGGAACGCGCGGGCGGATTCTTGTGGTCTACCTGTTGTGTGCGGTTTTGAGCTGGGTTGTGGCGATGGTCATTACGATTCCGGTGATGATTGTGCTCAGCCTGATTCCGAGCTTGAACACGCCGCAGCATGAGCAGACCATGGGTGTCGCATTGCTGTTTGTCCTGTATGTATCGTCGTTTGCATCGCAGTCGTTTAGCAAGCCGGTGAGCGGGATTGCCCTGATGCTTTTCTACTATGACCAGCGCATCCGCAAGGAGGCGTTTGACATCGAGTGGATGATGCGCGAGGCCGGCATGGCGACTGCGATCGACGGTGCCCTTCCCTTGGATACGGACGTTCTGCCTGTCTCAGAAGCGATTGCGACCGCGCCGAGCGGAGGACCGGCATGAACCAAATGATGCGGCCCATGGGCCTTGGCGAAGTACTTGATCGCGCCGTACTGATGCTGAAGTCGCATTTCCTGATCTTTGTGGGAATAGCGGCTGTGCCTTCACTGGCTACGCTGGTGTATTCACTGGCGATTGATTCAAACCGCAACGGGTTGTTGGGGACCTCGATTCCGGGGAAGCTTGGTCACTTCGGGTTGATCTTTGTGGGGTGGTTGGGAATCGTGATTCTGTCGCCAATGGCCGCGGGTGCAAAGTGCTGGGCGGCTTCGCGCATCCTGCTTGATCGGCCGGTAAGCATTGGGTCGGCTTACGGGGCATTCATTGGCCACAAGGGCAGACTACTCGGCATTGGGATCATGCAGGGCCTTCTCGCAGGGTGGCCGGCCATTTTCGGGATCCTTGCCGTGCTGCCGCTGATTGCCGGTTTCCACGTCAGTGGAAAAAATCCGCTCTACTTTGTGCTCATCGCTTTGGCGTTTGTTCCATGCCTCCCGCTGTACGCGCGCTACCTGTTGGCCTTCCCGGCGACGGCGATTGCGAACACGACGGTGTCGAAGTCACTCAAGCGAAGCGTAGAACTTGGCTGCGGCTATCGATGGAAGGTTTTCTGGACATACGCGCTTCCGGTGGGAATTGGGTGGGTGATCACCGGCGGCGGTGCTGGGGCCCTCCGATTTATGGGGCAACGGTTGCACCTCATGGCTGAGCATCCGCTTCTCTTTTCCGTGCTTTTGGCGTTGTGGACGTTTGTTGGCGGGGTGGTCTATCAGCCTCTGATCTCGATTGCGCTCACACTGACGTACTACGACCTGAGCGTGCGCAAGGAGGGACTCGACATTGTGCAGATGATGGCGCAGGCTGGCCTGGAGCCGGCGTTGCCGGATACGGAGCCAGCATGACGTTGGCGCTGCGGCCCATGAGCCTGGGCGAAATACTTGATCGCACGTTTCAGATTTACCGGTCGAGGTTTTGGGTATTTGTAGGAATTGCGGCGCTTCCGGCCGTCGCATTGATGTGCCTGCAAATCGCGAACCTGTTTTGGTGGAAACTCAGAGTCCCCACGTTGGTTCCGATTCTCGGCATCAACTTTGGCTACTTCGCGTACACAATCGGCCAATACCACTTCTACCTGTTCCTTCTCATACTCGGATGGGCAGGTAGTGCCAGAGCAGTGACCGAGTTGCAACTGGGCAATAAGGTTTCATTGCATTCCGCGTATGCTGCCTGTCTACGCCGGTGGCGAGGCTGGTTGGGAATAACGGCGCTGCTTTGGCTGATCGTGCTGATCATTCCGGAAGTGGTTCTTACCGGACTGTTTATCGGGATTGCATACGTAAGTTCGGAGGTCGCGAAGTCAAGCGCATCGACAATGGAGGCGCTGCTCCCGATTCTGACGGGATTGTTCATACTCGCAGGGTGCGCACTGTCCATCCGGCTCGGAGCCGTATTTCTTCTTGCCATCCCAGCCTGGTGGACGGAGCAGGCCGGCGTACGAATGATTCTCTGGAGGGTAAGGAGTCTCTCGCAAGGGTGCCGCTGGAAGCTGATATTTGCACGCTTCATGCCTGCGCTGATCGGGCTGGTGCTGAATTGGGCGATGTCATTCACGATCCGTTTTGTCGTGTTTTCTGTTGCACGAGGCTCTTTCAATGGATGGCTTTTCCGTTATTACGTGCTTTCGTCAACCTTCCTGTTTTCAGCCGCCGTGATCGCATCTCTCGTTGGACCGATCTTTCCCATCGCGATTACCCTTTTCTACTATGATCAGCGAATACGGAAAGAGGGCTACGACATCGAGCACATGATGGCTGCTGCGGGATTGACGGCTGACGCGGTGCCGGTTGCCGCTGCGGCCGAAAATGCGATACCGATGAGCACGGATTCTGCTGGGGCTGAGGTGCAACCGGGGTGAGGGTCTCGATACAAGCAATCCTGCGTCTGACCGCGATCTTGGTGTGTGCCGGCTCGCTCGTGGCGACAAAAGCCGGGGCGGACGGCTTGGTGCCTACTAGTCCGCAGAGCACCGGCAAATGGCAGGATGCTTCGCTTGAGGACTATCGCAAACACCTGACGGCGCTGACCGATTTGACGAAGGCTTGCGCCAAGGCACGGGACTTGAAGGCCTGCGATCCACTGCTGGTGGGGCTCGACGATCGGGTACCGCTTGGGGAAAAAGGAGAGCAGCGGCTGGTGCGCTACGGATGGCTGCGCGTGTTGTACTCGCATGCGGAGGAAAGTGATGCGGCACAGCAGGCTCCCAAAGGCGGCAAGCCCCCCGCGACGAGCGATGAGAGTGTGCGAGCGAAACCCGCCAGCACGACGGAATTGCTCGAAAATGCAGTAGATCGATTGCAGGACGATCTGGAGCAAGCGGGTGCCGCTCGAGACCCCAAGCCGGATTACAAGGCCCAACGCGCGACGATGCAGCAAGTGCTTGCTGGGAGCGAGTTTCGTGGCCTGAAGCAGCTCGACGCGCGGGACTCGTTCATGGAGCGCGTGAACCGCTGGCTCAACCATCTGTTTGAAGGCATGGACAAATTGCGCCCGCGTTCGGCGTGGATCGGCAGGGCGTTGATCTGGGGATTTTTGACAGCCGTCGGTGTGGGTCTGGTGTGGGCTCTGCTGCAGATGGAGCGCCGGTGGCGGATTCGACTGCTGCCTGACGTGGACGGACCAGCGCCCGGCGCGGCCTCAGCACGCGACTGGCAATTATGGATGGCGGATGCGCGCGAGGCTGCCGCCGCGGGTCTGTGGCGCGAAGGCATTCATTTTCTCTATTGGGCGGTCATCTCGCGCCTCGAATCGAAGCGGCTGTGGCCTGCGGATCGAGCGCGCACGCCTCGCGAGTACCTCGCGCTGGTGGCGCCGGATGATGCGCGCAAGCCTGGCCTGGGATCTCTGACGCAGACGTTTGAGCGGACTTGGTATGGGGGTCGTCCCACAGACGAAACCGAGTTTCGGCGCGCGGAGGAACGTGCCTCTGAGCTTATTGGCGCGGGCCTGCCAGTGCAGAGCGGCGGTGCGCCGCGATGACGAACTCGCCCGCAAACAAAAGGAAGTATTTGTTCTTGCGCTGGTTGTTATGGGCAATCGCTCTGCTCGGCTGGTTTACAGTCTTCGTTGCCACCAACGATCGCCTCCTCAGGAGAGGCGGGCTCATTGTGGCTTCAATTGCATGGTTGGGATACGGGGTGATTCTCTTCATGGATTCACGCGCTCCCAAGGCCGATGGGAGTGAAGGATGAAATCACCCACATGGTTTCTCTCTTCACTCGATTCGAAAGACCGCAAACTGCTGCTGTGGTGTCTTGGCACGGCGGCAGTGCTGGCGATTGCGGCGGGGTTTCTTCTTCCCAATGGTGACAACAACGAGAACCGTCTTCCCTCCACCTACCTTTCATGGCGGCACGGCGCGCTGGCTGCATACGAGACATTGGTACGGTCAGGCTATCCCGTGGAGCGATGGGAGCGGCCACTGGCGGAACTGGCGCTCTCTGCCGGGCCGGGGACGGTGGTGGTTTTCGCAGAACCGTTTTCACGAGAAGTAGACGACATCAAGGCAGTGCGGCAGATTCTGGAGCACGGCGGGCGCGTGCTGGCGACGGGATACGGGGGCGGATATATTTTGCCTGGGGGTGCCACCGCGCCTCCACGGGATTTCAACTTTGCAGCGTGCCAACTGGAGCCGGAGGGACTGGACTCGCTGGCCTCCTCGGGCGAAGCGTGGATGATTCCCGAGGCCACCTGGACGGTGGGCAATCCGAACGATCGCGTGCAGTACAGTTGCGCCGGACAGCCGGCGGTGGTGGAGTACGACTGGGGCGATGGACATGTGGTGTGGTGGGCCAGTTCCACGCCGCTCGAGAATGGCTCGCTGGCGCGAGCAGCAAATCTGGATTTGCTATTGAATTCGCTGGGGCCGCGCGAAGGAAAGCATTTCTACTGGGACGAGTCGCTGCATGGGGAGATTCGCTCGACATGGACTTACGCGGGCGGTCCGGCGCTGACGCTGCTGCGGATTGGCGTGGCTCTGCTGGTGGTGCTGGTGCTGTTCAGCTTTAGCCGGCGCAGCGGCCCGGTGCGCGAGTTGCCGGCGGCGGTGCGGGCAACGCCTGTTGAGTTTGTTGAGGCCCTGGGGTCGCTCTATCGCAATGCTGGTGCGTCGACAACGGCGGTGGCGATTGCGTGGGAGCGGTTTCGACGGCAGGCGCTGCGCCTCTGCGGCATGCGCGGAGAACGCGTGGATGCGGCGCAGATTTCAGCGATGCTGCAGCGAAGATTTCCAGGGCTCGATGAAGCGCTTGAGGCCGACTTGAAGGCATGCGAGGAAACCGCTGGCTTGGACGAGGTCCACCCCAAGGAAGCGCTGCGGCTGGTGCAATTGCTGGCAGCGCAAATGGAAAAGCTCAAGGCCGCAGCCCGGCCCGGAGTGTTGAACGCAGTTGCAAAGGCTGAGGAAGTACACTCCAATTCGCAGGAAAGGGCCGAATGAGCCAGGAAACAGATTCCACTAATGAAGCGCAACAACCATCGGAGCCCCAATCACAATCTGATCAGGGGTCGTCTCTGCAAGCGACGAGACTGCTGATCAGCCAGGCTCGTGCGGGGCTGGGCACCGTGATTGCAGGACAGGGTGCGGCTATCGACGAGTTGCTGATGAGTATTCTCTGTAAAGGTCACGTGCTGCTGGAGGGCGTGCCGGGCATCGCCAAAACGCTGATGGTGAAGACGCTGGGACGCTTGCTGGGGCTGGGATTCCAGCGCGTGCAGGCGACGCCTGACCTGATGCCGGCGGACATTCTGGGCACGACGATTCTGAAGCCGGGAACCGATACGTTCACCTTTCACGCCGGACCAGTATTCACTGATCTGCTGTTGGTGGACGAGATCAATCGCATGCCTCCCCGAACCCAGGCTGCACTGCTGGAATGCATGGAAGAGCGGCAGGTGACATCGGACGGGGTGCGGCGGCCGCTTCCGCCCTGGTTCACTGTTTTTGCCACGCAGAATCCGGTGGATTTCGAGGGAACCTATCCACTGCCTGAGGCGCAGCTCGATCGCTTTCTACTGAAGATCAAGGTGGTGTATCCGTCAGAGGCGGAAGAGTTGCAAATCCTGGAACGGCATCATGGCGCGGGTGGCGGCGGCTTGCTGGAGAGCGCCGACATTACTCCAATAGCGCCAGGATTGCTGGAAGCGGCGCGGGCGGAAGTGCGGGCGATTCGCATTGAGCCGGAGCTTTACCGCTACATTCTTGCACTGGCGCGACGCACGCGGGAGTGGCCTACGTTATTGCTGGGCGCAAGCCCGCGCGCGGCGTTGAGCCTGATGTTTGTGGCGCAGGCCGCAGCGGCGTTTGATGGCCGCGATTACCTGGTTCCCGACGACGTGAAGCGCGCTGTGCAACCAGTGCTGCGCCATCGTGTGATGCTGAAGCCAGAGGCGGAACTTGAGGGCTTTGATGCTGATCGCGCGCTGGCAGACGTGGTGGCGGCTGTGCCGGTTCCGCGGCAGTGATAGCGACTTCTCTCCATCCCGGCCCGGTGCGCGCTACATGTGAGCGGCGGCGACGGTGGGGCTTTGGACTTACGCCGCGCGCCATCGGGCTGCTTACGGCGGGGCTGCTGTTCCTGATTCCGGGATTCTACGTGGCGCGATTCAGTTATGCCATGCTGGTGTGGGATGTGCTGCTGCTTGGGGCGACACTGCTTGATGGCCTGCGCCTGCCGCAGGCGAAACAGCTGATCGTGGAACGGAGCTGGAGTAATGCGCCGGCGCTCGATCGCGAGACGGAAATCGAGCTCACGATTGAGAACCAGGGCCGCGTCATTGTGGATTGCCGGCTCACGGACGATCTGCCGGCCGCGCTGGTCGCCGAGCCTGCGACACACAAACTCACAGCGTTTCCGCGGGTGCCGGCGAAGTTGCGCTATCGTGTTGATCCGCAGGAGCGCGGAGACTGTGAGACCGGTTGGCTGTACGTAAAATATCGTTCGCCGCTGGGCCTGGCGGAGCGATGGGCCAAGGCGAAGCTGACGCAGACGGTACGCGTGTATCCCGCGCTGCGAACGTCCGACGAGCAGCAGATATTTTTAGCGAGAAGCCGCCAGATTGATCTGCAGTTACGACAGGCGCGGCAACGCGGGTTAGGACGCGACTTCGAAAGCCTGCGCGACTACCGCGAGGGCGATGACCTGCGCGATGTGTGCTGGACCGCCACCGCGCGGCGTGGTGCGCTGATCACGCGACAATATCAAACAGAGCGCAGCCAGCCGGTATGGATCGTACTCGACTGCGGACGGCTGATGCGCTCGCGCCACATGCGCTTGGGTGCGGCTCCTGATTCACAGAGGGAGATTGGGCATTCGAAGCTGGACTATGCCTGCTCGACTGCGGTGGCGCTGGCGCAACTGGCGCTCTACTCTGGCGATCGCGTGGGGCTGTTGGCTTATGGGCAGAGCATTCAACAGAGATTGCTGCCGGGGCGCGGGGCGGCTCATTTGCGGCAGATGATCGAATTGCTGGCACAGGTGAAAGCGGAATCGAGCGAGGCCGATCATCTGCGCGCCACCGCGGTGCTGAACCGGCTGCAGCCGCGGCGATCGCTGATTCTCTGGGTCACCGACCTCGCAGAGACTGCGATGCGGCCCGAGGTGATTGACGGCGCTGTGCAGTTGCTGCGGCGGCACGTACTGCTGTTTGTGGCAATGGCGCAGCCCGACGTGGAGGCGATTGCCAAGGCTCGGCCCAAGAACATGGATCAAATGTTTCGCTCGGCAGCGGCACAGGAGATGGCAAGGCGGCGCGAATTGCTAATAGCGCGTCTGCACGAGCACGGCGCGTTAACTCTCGATCTGAATCCCGAAGCGCTTACGCCGTCGGTGCTGAATCAGTACCTGATGGTGAGGGAACGGGCGATGGTGTAACGCGTTCGATCGCTAGGGGAATCAGCCTTCTCAGTCAGCGGCAAGCTCGGGCTGGCGGACATACTTGGCCAGCGCCCACTTGAGCTCGTCAATTCCCTCCCCCGTAACTGCGGAGATGGCGTGGAACTCGAGCTTGCGGCGCTTTACGTGCGTGGCGAGCTTTTTCAGCTTCTCCGGATTGACTGAGTCGAGCTTGGTGGCGACCACGATCATTGGTTTCTCCTCGAGCCCGTGGCCGAAGCTTGCGAGCTCGTTGTTGATGATCTTGAAGTCCTCAACCGGATCGGGGCGGCCGGATGCGTCGGACACGTCCACCAAGTGGACAAGGACGCGGGTGCGCTCGATGTGGCGAAGGAACTGGACGCCAAGGCCTGAGCCGAGATGCGCGCCTTCGATGAGGCCGGGAAGGTCCGCGACCACGAAAGACTCCTGGTTCGGTTCTTCGCCAACGGTGACCACGCCGAGGTTGGGTTCGAGGGTCGTGAAGGGGTAGTCGGCAATTTTGGGCTTGGCCGCCGAAATGCGTGAGATCAGTGTGGATTTACCGGCATTGGGGTAGCCCAAGAGGCCAACGTCGGCCAGAAGCTTCAATTCCAACCGGTAAACGCGTTCTTCGCCGGTCCGGCCCAATTCGTGCTCGCGAGGAGCCTGATGAGTGCTGGTGGCAAAGTGCTGGTTGCCGCGTCCGCCACGGCCACCTTTGGCGACGACGACGCGCTCGTCGGGCTCTTGGAAGTCGTGGACAAGCTCGCCGGTTTCGGCGTCAAAGAGAGACGTGCCCACCGGCACCTGAAGGACCTTGTCGAGGCCGTCAGAGCCGGAGCAGTTTGAGCCCAGTCCGTGCTCGCCGCGTTGCGCCTTGTGCTCGGGGTTATATCGGAAATGGATCAGCGTGTTGTGGCGCTGCGTGGACTGCATGACGATGTCGCCACCGCGACCGCCGTCGCCGCCCGAGGGCCCGCCGCGGGGAACGAATTTCTCGCGCCGGAACGCCATGCAGCCGTTGCCGCCGTCGCCGGCCTTGACGCGAATTTTTGCTTCATCAATGAACATGTTTGGATGCCTTGGGGCGCACGCGAATCCGCTGCGCGGGCCGGGTGCGCGAGGCGCTCTCCAAGCCCTTGGAGCCGTCTTACCAGTTTATCAGGGTCGGTATTGCAGTCTCATGGTGCTCTGGGGTGCCACCCCACCGGAGCCTATTGTGAGCGCCATCACCTCTGCGAGGACAACGCTTCTTCGCTTTCCATTTCGGGACTAGAATCACAGCAACTTCTCCTTGGGGTCAATTGTGCGGTCGAAACCGACGTCCTTCGCTGGGCGCCGTGAGCCAGCATCCGGAATAGCCGGGACTGGCCATTCGATTGTGCCAAACCGGGGCCCTTCAGCAAAAGGACGCCGGCGGGAAGGCGAGTAGTGAGCGATCCCAAGGGCCGCGCCGAATGGATGCGGGACCGGCGAAGAATACGATCCCGGCTCATGCTCGCGGCCGTATCGCTGCTCGCGCTAGCAGTTGCGCAGTTGTCGGCCCAAGCCCCTGGTGGGACGATCGCAGGGAAACTCACCGACATCCATTCCAGGCCCCTCGATGGGGTGACTGTGACGCTCAGAAGCTCGCTCACTGGGGCGCAAGCGCGCACCGTGACGGGAAAAGGTGGTGCCTACCGTTTCACGAGCCTTGCACCTGGCGAGTACGCCCTGGAGGCCGACAGCCCACAACTCGGCACTGGTAATGCGAAAGGGATTCAGGTATTCGAAGGACACGAATCGCGGGTGCAAACGGCAGTGGTGTTGACCCGAGTGGTGGACAGCGCCGCGGCCAGTCAGGAGCAGATCCGGGCAGTTGCGGCCATCAAGTCCGGCGAGGCTGAGGAGCGGGTGCCGCCTATGCCTTTGGAAATAGTTCCGCCGCCAAAATCCCCGGTTTCGTACCTCCAGCAAATTTCGCGCCCAAATTCGGAGATGCCCGCGCCATCAGATGTGTCGTTGCGTGGGACGCTGGCTATGGAAGTCACGTCAACGCTGTCCATGCCCGATCGCCTCAGGACCTCCTCGGAAAGCCATAGTCTGGCAGCCATGCCGAGCACGGCTGGCGACTCAATCTCAATCTTGAATTCTGGTCAGACGGTCGAGAGCGCAGGGAACGGCCCAGCCGTCGCCTTGATCGTCCAGCCTGCTGTTGCTCCTGGCAAGCCCGAATTGGTGACCAGTTTGGCGATGTCGGGAGTTCCGGCGATTCGTCCTGGGATGATTGCCACACTCGTCGCAGTTTCAGCTGCGCAAATCGCGCTGGCCGCTCCGCTTCAGATCGTCCCGATCATTGAAGCCGGAGGGTCGGCGAGTGTTGATGTAGCGCTGACGAGTGAGCAAATGGAACAGCTTCCGTTACCGGGGCGGCACTGGGAAAGTTTTGTCCTGGACTCGCCTGTAAGACAAACCGGCGACTCGGAGGAAGCAGAACAGGGACCGAGTGGCGCTGCGCGTGAAAAGGCTTCGGCGACGGTTGACGGATCGAGCACGGCTTTGGCATACGGCGAGCAAGACGGCAGTGGCACAGGCGCAGCGTCACTGGCGGGTCCGGCCGCCAGCGAAGCGTCGATCAAGGAGTTTCGTGTGACGGATCTAGAGGACGGCGGAGGCGGCGCCACCACCGGCGAGCGGGTCCACCTGGAAACGCGAAGCGGAACGGATAAAATGCACGGACAGGCGTTTCTGTTCGATCGTCAAAACCTTTGGGGAGCGCGGAACCCGTTCACACAATGGGTGAAGGAAAGCTCACCGGGAACGTCGTTGACGACGCCCGGGTTTACGGGCTCCCCTTATACGCCCGGGAATGTTGAGAATCGGTGGGGCGCGGGTTTTGGAGACACACTGCGCTGGCACCGAGTCTCGTGGTATGCGGCGATCGATGCAGACGAACGAAACCATCCGGCTGTTTCGTCGGTGAAGCACCCGGACCATTTTTTTGCGCAGCCGTCGAACGACGAGATGCAGGTGCTCAGCGCGCGGCTCGGGCTCAGCAGCGCAAACCCGGTAGCAGAAGGGGTGCAGGCCTACTCCAAGATGCTGGAGTCGCTTGCCGGACTGCTGGGACCCGCGCCGCGCACCTCGCAGCATTTGAGCGGGTTCGGGCGGTTGGACTGGAAGGCAGGCGAGCGGCATCGGTTTGCTGTGGAGGGGTCTGGCGCCTTGTGGGATTCTCCTGGCGGTGGGCTGACACGAGCATCGGAGACTTACGGGAACCATAGTTTTGGAAGCCAACACGGCACCACCAACTGGGCTCTGGCACGGTGGGAAGCCTTCCTGACGCCGAACCTGATGGCTGTAACGCAGGGCTCGATGCAGCGCGTGATTGTGAGTGCAGCGGCTGAGACACCATCGCCCTTCGAGCAGGCATTCCGATCCAGTTACTGGGGACAACTGCCGCAAATTACGGTGGACTCGCGTTACGGGTTCACCATCGGCAACCCGGCCCGGTTTGGACCGGGAAACTCGCCGGACGAGCACGTGTACGAAGGCCAGGAAACGTTAACCTGGGTGCACGGCCCACTGCTGATGAAGGCTGGCTTTGACCTGCGGCACAGCGCGGATTCGACGACTCTGCTGCGGAATCATACGGGCACTTATTCGTATTCGACCGTGGAGGACTTTATCTCAGACGCGCTGGTATTTGCGAAATATGGACTGACCGACGCGCTGGACCCGATGCAGCAGCATAACTGCGATCAGCGCGGCAAGGCGTGGCGCGATACAACTGGACAGTTGCACGGTTTGGGCTATCTGCCCTGCTACAGCTACTACAAGCAAACCCTCGGCCCAACCAACTGGTACCTGAGCACCAACGACTGGGCGGGGTTTGCGACTGCTCAGTGGCAGCCGGCTAAGCAGTTGGTGGCGACTGCGTCCCTGCGCTGGGACCGTGAAGACTTGCCTCCGCCAATTGCGCTTGTAGATAACCCCGCGTTGCCACAAACGCAACATTTGCCCAAGCTGGGAAATACATGGAGTCCGCGGATGAGCCTAGCCTGGGGCAAAAGTGAGAGCCGCTGGCCGATGTTGCGTGCGGGCTATGGAATGTATGGGGGACGGACAAATAACCGTGTTCTGGAGACGGCTCTTACGCAAACGGGATCGCTCAAGGGCGATCTGAATTTCTTCATGCGTCCAACCGACAATCTGCAGGGCAACAGTGGCGGCGCGCCACCGTTTCCTTACTCGCTAAGCGGAGCGCCTTCGAGCGTTGAGAAGCCTGGGGCGGTGGAATTTGCGCCGAACTTCCGCAATGCCCAAATTCATCAGGGCGTGGTGGAAATGGAGGCCAGGCTCCCGGGCCACATTCTGGTTAGCGTGAGCGCAATGGTGAGCCTGGCGCGCCTGCTACCGGTGACCGTTGATACAAATTATGATCCCGCGACGAATCCAAAAACGATCACTTACGCTGTCGTGGATGGGACCGGCAATGGGCCCATCAAGAAGCCACAGATTACCGTGCCGTTCTTCGCAACATGGCCGGGCAGCGGCGCATCTGGCGGGCGGCTGAACGCGAACTACCAGCAGATCACCGAGATCGAGAGTAAGGCCAACTCAACCTACGAGGCGGCTACGGTGCGCGTGTCGCACAACGCGCGACGCGGGTTGAGCTTCCATGGCCGGTACGTCTACGGGCACGCGATGGACTGGAATCCGAACGAGAGTTCCCAGGTGACGGGAACCAGCGTGTTCGATCCGTCGAACTTCGCGCTCGAGTACGGCACCAGCAATCTGGATGTGCGCCACTCGGCGTCGGCCATGGCGATCTGGCAGGCGCCGCGGAACGGCAAGAGCGCTGAGGGATGGCTCACCAATGGTTGGATTCTGTCTGCGACTGCGCAATTCCGAAGCGGCTTGCCGTATTCGATGCGAACTGCGGGATCGATCACGCGGGAGTTCGAGAAGAACGGCGCGCTGACCGTGGGGCTTGGCCCGGGCATGAATGGCTTCGGCGGCGCCGATCGTGTGTACGGAGTGGGCCGCAATACCTTCCGCTATCCGCAAACGTGGAAGGCTGATGCTCGCCTGGGACGCCGTTTTGGACTCGGTCACGGGCGCGAAATGGAATTGCTGGCGGAGAGCTTCAACCTGTTCAACCATCAGAACGTGACAGAGCTCGAAACGACGGGCTATTCCATTCAACCGGGCACCGTTTCAGGGTCGCTGCCGACGTTGAATTTCCTGACCGGGCTTAAGTCTGGCCAAACGGAATTTGGACAGCCGCTAAATATCAACGCCGTCGATTTCTATCGCGAGCGGCAGTTCGACCTTGGTTTGCGCATGCGGTTTTAAAGAGGACGCCGGAAAAAGCTCGATGGAGTTGAAACCAAGGAGCGCGACCTCCCGATCATCCAAATGAGATCGGTCCCAAAAATCAGATAGACTACTTCTTGATCTGGAGGAAACATGGAGTTTGTTGAGAAGGGTTGTAAACCATTCCATCGGCCTGTTACTCGATTGGCCGTTGTTGCAGTTCTGGCACTTTCATGTGGCGCTTTTGCATTCGGCGGACCAATTCATGATGCAGCTCGCAAAGGGGATGCGAACAAGGTCAAAGCCCTCCTGCAGCAGGACCCCAAACTTCTGAACGATAAGGACAATAACGGCGACACGCCGTTGCACGTGGCGGCGCTTCACGGGCAAGTGGCGGCAGTGCAGGCGTTGCTGGATGCGGGCGCGGACGTGAACGCGAAGAATAACTACGGACCGTTCACGCCGGGCGATCTCTGGGACAAGGTGCTTTCTTCCAACAATCACCAGGATCCAGTGGGCGTGTTGACAGTGCATGGTGATGACACACGCTACATGCAGAACGGGTACATGCCGCTGCATCTGGCCGTCTTCTCAATCAAGCACAAGCAGATTGTGGAGATGCTGGTGAATAAGGGTGCGGATGTCAACGCGCAGCCGGCCAGTGGAGCGACGCCGCTATTCTTCGCGGTAATTCGCGACCAGAAGGACGACGTGCAGTTCCTTCTGGATCACGGTGCGAACGTAAATCTGCCCGATGCGTATGGCGATACATGCCTGGATATGGCCCTGCGCCTGCAATACGGAAGCGTTATTCAGATTTTGCTGGACAAGGGAGCAGACATCAACGCGGTCGACCAAAGCCAACATCGGCCTTTGAGTTATGCGATGGGCATGGACGATCACAAATGGGCAGACGTTTTGAAAAAGAAGGGTGCCCACGAGTAAGTTCCGTCAAGATCAAAGGCTTACTCAAACGCGTCCCGCAAAAACTCTTCAAGATGCAGATCCGGACCGCCTTTCGCGCGGTCCGGATTTTTGCGCTTGAAAATGAACGGGGACACCCAACTCAATCACGGGGCCGATTCACTGCGGCAAGAAGCGTCGGGTTGAACTGCAACACCATCGAGTTGGAAGCACGAAGCTCCATTGATGTCGGTACTGAAAGTGCGCACTCCAGCGGACTGCAGTTCGTGCAGTACTTCCGGGCGCGGATGGCCGTAGCGATTGTGCAGCCCGCAGGAGATTACCGCCCATCGCGGAGCAACGCGAGCAAGAAATTCCGGAGTAGATGAAGTGACGCTGCCGTGATGGCCCACCTTGAGCAGAGTGGCCTGCAGGCCGCCTTCCGCAAGCATGGCTCGCTCAACAAGCGCTTCGGCATCGCCCTGCATCAGGACTGCGGTCTGGCGGTAGGCAACCCGGAAAACCAGCGAGTCGTTGTTGGAGGGCTCTGCTCCGGGCGTGTAGCCAGCGAATGGAGCGAATACCTGAATTTGCGCGCTGCCGAGCTTGAATGCTTCTCCGGCGTGCAGGGGGCGCACGTTGATGTGGAGTTGGCGGGCTTCCTCGAGAAGCGCAACGTAGTCGGAGACCGGTGGGTTGTTACCCACCCACAATTCTGCAGGATGGAAGTTGCGCAGGATCGAGGGAAGCCCACCCATGTGATCGGAGTGTGCGTGGGTGAGTGCCACGGCATCGAGATGCCGAATTCCGCGCGACCAGAGCGCCGCCGAGACCACTTCCTCGCCGATGTCGAACTCCTGCGGCGCCTGGCGCGGTCCGCCGCCAAATCCACCGCCATCCACCAGCAGCGTCTTGCCCTCCGGCGTTATGAGAAGAATCGAGTCTCCCTGACCAACGTCAATGGCTTCGACGAATAGTGCGTTGCCGGGATGCTGAATCGGATGCGGAACGATTGCCTCAATGCCGGCGCAGAGAAGACAGGCGCACGCAGCACCGCATGCCCAGGAGCGTCGGATGCGCATGAGCGCTATTGACGTACCGAGGAAAGCCCAGAAGACCATAACCTGCCAGGGCATGGGCGCGGATATGCGGATGTCGCCCCACCGAAGGGATCCGAACAGGTGCACCATACCCGCGCCGAAGTGGAGCAACACCGCGACAATCATCCCCGGAAGCACGGCGGCCGCGGGCCATGCGAGAAGGACCACGCATGTGAGTAGCGACGCGGGCATCAGCAACAGAAGAAGCGGCAGAATGAGCAAATTGACTGGCAGCGCGAAGAGCGTGATGCGATGGAACCAGATGGCCATGGGGAGCATCATGGCAAGCTCGATGGTGATAGACACCACCAGAGCCTCAGCAACTCGGAGCAGGAGACGAACAGATCCCGGAAAGATGGCCCAGGCTTCCCTACTGGAAGTAACTCGTTGCAGGCGCGCGGAGATCATACGCAACGTCACGCGAAATTGAGCCAGTTGCGGCGGGGCTTTGATGTCGAGCGCAATGCGGCGCAGGTTGCGCGTTGCGTTGACGTATGGATGAATGGTGAACGCGAGAATCGGAATCGCGATGCCGCCGATAGCAATTACTGCAAGCAGAGTCATCTGCAGGCTGGATTCGAATAGTGAGCGCGGACTTGCTGCCATCAGGCAGAGTGCGGCAAATCCGATGGTGTTGAGTACATTGCGATCGCGATAAACGAGCCGTCCGATCAGATAGAGCGTCACCATCCAGAGCGAGCGCTGCACTGGCGTTGCAAAGCCGGTGAGGAGTGCGTACGCGAATGAGGCGGCAATGGTGACAAGCGTGGCCGGAATGCTGGGGATGCGCAGCCTGCGCGCGAGCCAGAAGATGCACCCCGCCACGATGGCAAGGTGCAGGCCCGAGACCACGAGCATGTGGAACGAGCCCGTGCGTTCGAACCCCACACGCAGAGAATGGCTCAGAAATGTGCGGTCGCCGGTCAACATGGCGCTGAGCATCGCGGCATCTTCGTTCGAAAGGCGCAACGGCACGGGCAGCCCGCGCATGAGGCCGGGCAATGCCAGGAGACGCGCTCCAACCGCGTGTTGCGCCTCCTGCAAGCGGCATGCGACTGACGTGCGTTCCCTGTCATCAAGAAGTTCTACACGTTCGATCTTGACGGAAGCAGTTGATGTGATGCCTTGGTCGAGCAGAAAATCGGCGCGGCTCCACACGCCGGCGTCGTGGTAGGTTTCGGGCGGCAGCAATCGCGCGTCGGCACGGAGGCGCGTGCCGCAGGAAATGCGTTTTGGGTTGGAGATTGGCCACTTGATGGTGAAGCGGACACCGCCGGAGATGGGTACCTGGGTATCGCTGACATCGTCGACGACTTCAATGGAGGAGAGTCGGAGGTCAACGCGTTGCGAAGGCGCTTCCGCGTTGGCTTCTTCGACATTTTGATCGGTCTGGTTGCGCATTGGGCCGGCGCTGGTCACCGTGCCTTCAACGGTGCGAAGCAAGCCAGTTGAGAGAGCCAGCAGCGGCTGCGCAGGCGCGGGTTGCGGTTCCATCTCCGCGCACCACGCGCCGAGCAGAATCCAAAGCAGCGTCATGGGAAACAACGCAACACGCGGAGCTCGAAATGCCGCAATTGCGCAAAGGACGACCAGGGCTGCAAGCGCAACCAACACACTCGCTGATGGCACATAGAACATGTGCGCCGCGACCACGCCGACTGCGAATAAGCAGGCACTGAGGAACAGCGGAAGTGCACCCGCGCCCATGAAAGCTCGCGCGGCAGGAGGGTTCCCGGAAACAGCAGAATCCGGATCCATTTAGGCCTGCAATCGAAGCTGAAGTCTATCAGGCGCGGTGAAGATGGACCACCGTCTCAAGATGAAAGGTCTGGGGAAAGAGATCGACAAGCGCGACGGAACTAATTGCGTAGCCTCCATCGAGAAGAGCACGAATGTCACGGGCGAGAGTGGCTGGATCGCACGAGACGTAGACGAGATGTTGCGCGGCGACCTCAACGAGAAGATTATTGATTTCAGTACCGAGGCCGGTGCGCGGTGGGTCGACCACTATCAAATCGGGACGCGCGCTTGTGTCGTGTTTGCGAAGAAAGTCGAGCGTGGAAGCGGCGACAGATTCCCCGCTGGTGCCAGCGAGGTTGGCCGCGAGGGCAGCGGTGGCCGTGGGCGCAGACTCGACGGCAACGACCTTGTCGAAACGCGGTGCGAGTTGGCGCGCGAATAGCCCGACGCCCGCGAAGAGGTCCCAAGCGAGGGCACCATCGTAAGGCTCGACGACGTGGGCGGGAAACCGATCGATCAGCCATCGGTTGACCTGGAAGAATGCGCCATGATCCACGCGATAGTCGAAACCTGCCGCGGGATACGTCAGGGATGCGGCTCCCCACCGTGCAATCGTCCGCGGTGGATGACCCGGTCGGCCCCCCATTGCGAGTTCGGCCCCCTTCAGCGTTGGAATGCGTTCGCGGAGAGACTCTCCGACGGTTTCCAAGCGGAGGAGATCTAATCCAGTGGTGAAAAACGTGGCGAGAAGCGACGATTCCGCTCGATCGCAGAAGAGCAGAAGCTCATGCGGGCGCAGATTCGCTGGCACGCGGGCGAGGATCTGGCCGGCGGCCTGTGCCGCGGAGACAAGCAGTGGCGCAGCAATGGCGCACTCGCGGATGGGAATGACGTCGTGCGAGCGGCGTCCCCGGTAGCCTGGATTGCCGGCCGCATCGAATGCCACCCGGATGCGATTGCGGTAAGCCCAGGGATCGCCCGCGAGAATTCCGATTTCGGTCGGAGCAGAAACGCCGGCGCGTTCGAATGTTTCGCGTAGGATGGCTTGTTTGAAAGCGAGTTGGGTCTCGTAGTCACTGTGCTGATAATTACAGCCGCCGCAGGGCCCGAAATGGGGACATCTGGGCGCGATGCGCTCGGAAGAGGGGGTCACAATATTTGCGAGTTCGGCGGTGGAGTAGCCGGATTTGTGGTCGATGATACGAATACTCACCTGTTCGCCCGGAAGGGCCAGCGGGACGAAGATGGCCTTGCCCTCGTGACGAGCCAGAAAGTTACCGCCGTAGATGGGCTTCTCGATCTCCACCACCACCTGCGGTGCGGCTGGCGTTTTTGAGCCTTGCGATGTCTGGGAATTCGGGCTCCGGGGCTTCATTGCTGACTCATGTAGAACAGGCTGAGGCGGGGTAAATTGTAGTGGGCCAGCAATTGCTTTTGCACGAACTGGTGCTCGACCTGGCGGAGCTGAACGGCGCCCATGCGGCTGCGATAGGGGGCGAGTTCGCGGGCGGCGTGTTCCTTGAGGGCGATGAGAAGGTCTTCCGGCGCGGCACTCGTAAGTGCGTTGAAGAGTTTCTCTTCCAGTACGGTCAAATTGCGTTCGAACGACTCCGTATCGAGTTGCGATTTGGGATCAGCAGCGCGAACTTCTGCGGCAAGTTCAATGAGGCGATTAACCGTGGCAGCGCAGACTTCCGTGGCAACGCTCGCGCCTTGCAAAGCGGTTGCAGCCGCCTCAAGATGCGCAGCGACGCGCTCATGTTCGAAGCCGGATTCGGAACTTGCGTAATTGGTCGTCGTTGATGCGCCGGCGGCGGCTTCGCGCAATTCCTCTGCGGCTTCCATAATGGCTTGTGCACACCATGCGAGCCCATTGATTTTGCGCTTGTGGCCGGGATGCGACCGGGACTCATACTTGTCGAATGCGGCGTCGATGCCACGAAGGGCGGCTTCCAACGGCACACCTGCTTCCTGCCATGTCTCGATCAGTGCCCAGTCGAGTGTGGAAAGCAGCAGCAGCGAGCCACGCCGCTGCTGAAAGCGCTCTTCGATTTCAGTGAAGTAGTTAAAGTAATTCTGCACGCCGACGCCTCAGTGCGCGCGAGAGCGCGGGCGTGCGGTGCGGTTGCGATCGAAGAGGATGCGCAGGCCGTCAAGGGTAAGCATGTCGTCGATCTGCGCAATGTAACGCGAGTCTTGGCTGATCTGCTTGGCCAGGCCGCCAGTGGCAATGACTTGCGCCGGCGCGCCGAGCTCGGCAATCATGCGCTCAATGATGCCATCCACGAGCCCAATGTATCCGTAATAGAGGCCGCTCTGCAAATGCGTCACCGTGTTGGTGCCGATGACCTTGGCGGGGCGCTTGATGTCGACGCGGCCGAGGCGTGCGGCCCTAGAGAACAGCGCATCGGCGCTGATGCCGAGGCCCGGCGAAATGGCGCCCCCAAGGTACTCCCCCTTGGCTGAGATCACGTCGAAGGTCGTCGCGGTGCCGAAATCAACCACAATGCACGGACCGCCGTAGCGCTCATACGCGGCGATCGCGTTGACGAGGCGATCGGCGCCGAGCTCCGCAGGGTTGTCCACAAGGACCGGCATACCCGTCTTGATGCCGGGCTCCACAAAGATCGGCTGCAGGTGGAAGTACTTTTCGCAAACCCGGCGGAGCGTGCTTTCAACCGGTGGCACCACGGAGGAGATGATGATGTGGTGAACCTCGTCGACGGATATTCCGCTCATCTGAAAAAGATTGCCGAACAGGACGCCGTACTCGTCTGACGTCTGCGCCCGGTGGGTGGTCACGCGCCAGTGGGCAACAAGCTCACGTTCCTCTTCGGAGCGAGCGGGAGTGGGCGCGCCGGGCGCGGAGGGTTCCACGCTGAGGCGAAACAGGCCGAGAACTGTGTTGGTATTTCCTACGTCAAGCGCAAGCAGCATTCCTTCAATTGTATTCAATGTCCCAGCGGGCAGGAGCTGCCAAGGCACGAATGCCCCCGGTCTGCACCTTGACCAGGCCACCTGCGGTTCGCACCAGCAGGAAACCGCGCTCGTCCAGGCCCTGGGTAACGCCGATGCAGGCCTGCGGACCGTGGACTTCCACCTCGCGGCCTCGGACCCATGTGGATGTTTGCTCCAGACGTGCGGGAACCGACTTCCCTGCCCCGGGATCAAGCAAGCCGCGTGTTTCGCGATCGAGTGATGCGAGCAGAGCAATCAGGAGCTGCTGGCGGTCTGTTGTGCGGCCAGACTCGAGATCGAGTGAGGTGCCGTGGGTCGAGAGCGCGGGATCGAAGTTGCGCTGGTGAACGTTGATGCCGACGCCTATCACTGCAAAAGAGAGGAGGCCGGCGTCGGTTTGCGCCTCGGCCAAAATGCCACCGGTCTTGCGCGCGCCAATGAGCAGGTCATTGGGCCAACGAAGGTCGACTGTGAGCCTGCTGGCGACTCGAATCGCTTCGGCGGCGGCCAAGCCTCCTGCCAGAGGTAATAGCGGCAGGCGCGACGCCGGAAGCGGAAAGCGTAGAAGCACACTCACGTAGAGGCCCTGTCCGGCCGCGGATTGCCATGCGTGATCGCCGCGCCCACGGCCTGCGGTCTGCTCATCGGCAAAGAAGACTGCCCCGTGCGGAGCCCCAGCGCGCGCAGCGGCCATGGCATCGCTGTTAGTTGATCCTGTAGTGGGAAGGAAGTGCAGCCTGCCTGCATAAATTGTGTTGGCAAGAGCTTTTTCCATTGCAACGAGATCGAACATGATTTGAACTACTCGGCCGCGATGGACATGGAGATATCGGCGGCCTTGGCAGAGTGCGTGAGAGCACCGACGCTAATGAATTCGACGCCCGTTTCGGCGTAGGCACGAATGTTATCGAGAACGATGCCGCCCGACGCCTCCGTGGGGATCCAGCGCGACTCCTGTTTGATGCGATCCACCGCGTTCTTCACCTCGAGCGGTGTCATGTTGTCGAGCAGGATGGCTTCTGCTCCGCACTCGAGCGCCTCTTCGAGTTCACGCGCGTTGCGAACTTCCACCTGCACGCGCTGTCCGGCCTGACGCCGGGCAAGCGCGTTGGTTACTGCAGTGCGCAGTCCGCCGCCAAGTGAGATGTGATTGTTCTTGATGAGAATGCCGCTCGAAAGATCAAGGCGATGGTTGGTGCCGCCACCACAAAGTACGGCGTATTTTTCAATGGCGCGCAAACCAGGCACCGTCTTGCGCGTATCGAGAACGCGCGCATGGGTCCCTTGAATTGCATCGACAAAGCGGCGCGTGTTGGTAGCAATGCCGCTGACGTGTTGCATCAGGTTGAGAATGACTCTCTCGCAACTAAGGAGCACGTGAGCATTGTGGCGAATGACGGCCAATACCTGCCCCTTGCGGGCGCGGACGCCGTCGAATATCTCCGGATGACTGACAACCTCAAAGCGCGTCTGAGCTTGAGCGCGGCGATCGAGGCGCGCAAAGATTTCAAGAAAGCGCGGGATGGCGCCGAGACCGGCGACAATGAGTTCCTCGCGCGCGATGACGCTGGCCGAGGCGCGGAGGTCGGGGTCAATGGTGACTCTCGTCGTGGTGTCGCTGGCAGCCTGGTCTTCCACCAGTGCCTGTTCCAGCAAAACATCGATGCGGCTGTTCTTCCAATCCATATGTTTCCTTACAGCTTCTTAGCTCTTTGCAGTCAGCTAAATCATGCTGGCTTCACTTTGAGCGTATTGATGCACGACCGTCACTAGCACGAAAGGGCTACCAGCTATGAGCCGTCCGGTGGCAATGCTTTCAGCGTTGCGAGAGCCTTTTCGAGCAGGTGGCGCGTCTCGGCTTCCTGCTTCTTGAGGCCCTCCACCACCTGCAGAGGGGCCCTTGCCAGGAATCCCTCGTTGCCCAATTGTCGTTCGGCGGCAACAAGGCCCTTTTCGTATTTTGCGATGTCTTTGGCCAGGCGTTCGCGCTCGGCGGGGACGTCGATGGTGCGTTCGTAGACCACGGCCACGTCGAAGTTGGCGGCGTGATGCATTGGAAGGCCGGCGGTAATGGCCTCAACAAAGCGAATTTCGCTCACGCGAGCGAGGCGCTCGATGATGTCGTGATTCTCCTGGGCAATCTTCTTCAGACCTGCATCCGCGCGCAATTCAATCGGAACCGCGGCCTTTTCTTCAACGCCAACTTCTTTACGCAGACCACGGACTTCGACGATGAGGCTCTGCAAAAGGGCCATCTCCTCGATGACCGGTGCCAACGTCGCAGAGCCTTCACGCGGTCTTGGAAATCTCGCAAGCGCTATCGACTTCGCCGGAGGATTCCCGTCGAAAACGGCATGCCAAATCTCCTCGGTGATAAAGGGCATGAATGGCGATAACATGCGAAGCGATGACTCGAAGACAAAGAGAAGTGTGTGGAGCGCCCCAGTTGCAATCGCATTGCGCTCAAGGGCCTTCTCTTCCTCTTCAGTTAGTTCCCGCTGCTTCAGTTCTTCGTCAGAGGGCGTCTTCGAAACGTCCAACCGCAACTTGACGATCTCAAGGTACCAGTCGCAGAAGCTGCCCCAAAAAAACTGATAAATGGCGGCGGCGGCCTCATCAAATCGGTAGTTCTCCAGGGCCTCGTTGACTTCGCCCGAAGTCTTATAGAGGGCGGCGAGAATCCAGCGATCCGCGAGGGGGATTTCTCCTCCAAGAAATGGCAGGTTGAATAGAAGATTGATTTCACGTCCGCCCGGACCTTTTCGCCCTCGAAGAACCTTAAACGGGGACTCGATTCCGACTTCCGCAGCTCTATCGAGGTTCATAAAAATGAACCGCGCCGCGTTCCAAACCTTATTTGCAAACGCGCGATAACCCTCGGTTCTCTCCACGTTAAACGCAATATCCGTACCGGGCGAGGCCATTGACGCCAGCGTGAAACGCACAGCGTCAGTCCCGTACTGCTTCACAATCTCAATGGGGTCAATGACGTTGCCCTTGGTCTTCGACATCTTCTCGCGGTTGGCGTCGCGCACCAGGGCGTGGATGTAGACCTCTTTGAACGGGACTGAGTCTGCAAGAGAACGCGGGCTGCCGTCAGGCATCGGCACATCGCCAGCGAACCAGCACCCCAGCATGATCATCCGCGCCACCCAGAAAAACAGAATGTCGAAGCCCGTGACCAGCAGCGAGGTCGGATAAAACGTGTCGAAGTCCGCGCGGTTTTCCGGCGTAATGCCGGGCCAGCCAAACACCGAAACGGGCAGCAACCCTGAAGAAAACCACGTGTCGAGCACGTCAGTTTCCTGTGTGATCTGATCCGAGTTGCAATGGGTGCAATGGGTAGGGTCCAGCCGTGAGACGGTTATTTTGTGGCAAACGGCACAATGCCATGCAGGGATGCGATGACCCCACCAAAGTTGCCGCGAAATGCACCAGTCGTGGATGTTGCGCATCCACTCGAAGTACGTCTTCGCGTACATCTCCGGCGTGAACTTGATGTGGCCTTTCTCGACCGCCTCAATGGCCTTGTCGGCAAGCGGCTGAATCTTCACAAACCATTGCGTGGAGAGGCGCGGCTCCACCACAGTCTTGCAGCGGTCACAGTGGCCCACGTTGTTGGTGTGGTCCTTTACAGCGGCCAGCAGGCCCTGTGCTTCCAGGTCTTCGACAATCCTTTTACGCGCCGCGTAGCGGTCGAGTCCAGCGTAAACGCCGCCGTTCTCGTTGATGTGCGCGGTGTCGTCCATCACGTTGATCGACGGCAGATGATGCCGCTGGCCGAGCGCGAAATCGTTGGGATCATGCGCGGGCGTCACCTTCACCGCACCGGTGCCGAAGTCGCGGCTCACCCAATCGTCCAGAATGATGGGAATCTCGCGCCACGCCTTTCGAATATCGCCGAGCGGCAGGCCGAGCTTTTTGCCTTGCAGATGCAGGTAGCGCTCGTCTTCGGGATGAATGGCAACGGCCACGTCGCCAAGCATGGTTTCGGGCCGCGTGGTGGCGATGGTCAAATACTCGCCAGTCTCCCGGCCGTCATCACCGTGAACGGGGTAGCGAATCTCCCACAGGTGCCCCTTGTGCTCGTCGTAGACCACTTCGAGGTCACTGATGGCCGTCTGGCAGCGCGGGCACCAGTTCACAATGTAAGCGCCGCGATAAATCAGGCCCTGCTCGTGCAGCTTGACGAAGGCTTCGCGTACGGCGACCGACAGCCGCTCGTCCATGGTGAAATATTCGCGGCCCCAGTCCACTGACGCGCCCAGGCGCTTCATCTGGTCAAGGATCGCGCCGCCGTAGTGCCGCTTCCACTCCCACACGCGCTCCACAAATGCCTCGCGGCCAAGCTTCTGGCGCGATGTTCCTTCTGCGGTAAGCTGACGCTCCACCATCATCTGTGTAGCAATTCCCGCATGATCGGTGCCGGGCAGCCACAGCGCGCGGCGTCCTGACATCCGCCCCCAGCGCGTGAGTATGTCCATCTCCGTCTGATTGAGCATGTGGCCCATGTGCAGGCGGCCGGTCACGTTTGGCGGTGGCAAAAGTATGGAGAATTGGGGCTGGCCATCCGCGCTTTCCCCTTGGGCAGCAGAGGTCACCACCGGCTGGGCAAACAGGTTCTCGCGGACCCAGTACTCGGCCCAGTGGTCTTCAATGGCAGTTGGATCGTAGGCTTTCGGCAGGTCGTGGGGCATGGGGCTCGATCGCGTGCCCCCGGGATCTGCGGCGCTGTTCAATGCAAGGGGACAACCCATCACTTTAGCAGATTTGCATGGCGTTGACGGCGCCTTCAAACCCTACCGACGATCCGCCCCCCGGCCTCATTGACACGCTCATTGCGGGATTAATGTGCAATGACCCTGGAGAGCCAATCGCCAGGACTTCCAGACCATCTCTCCCCACCCGCACTGCATCTACAACAGTCGGAGGATTTATAAGAATGATGCGAATCGCTCTTTACCTGGCCGGAATTTCGGCTGCTGTGGCCGCGTGGTCGGTTTATCGCAAGTTGGGTGGCTCAACCCCGGTACGCGTACCGGTGAAGCAGGCGGCCGCCATGCTTCAGCAGGCTTGGGCCGACAACCACACCCGCGTTTGAACCGTCGAATCGGAGGGGCAAAACACAGGCCGGACCCTTCCAGGGATGCGGCCTGTGTTGTTCGGCGCCTTCCGCTGTTCAGTTTGAATTGATCAAAATGGATTGAGCTTGCCCAGCCCCTTTTTCTTCTTTTTCTTGCTGGAGGACTCGTCGCTGAGATCCGCCTTGGGCGCCTTCTTCTTTTTGCCGTCATTGGCGGTGGCCGGCGCGGCTGGGGCCTGTCCAGGCTTGATGTCGTTGACCTGGATGGGGGCCTGTGCCGGTGCTTCTGCAGCCGGAATCGCCGTGTTACTCGGGCCTACGGGCTTGACCACCGCGTTGGGGTCGGTGCCTGTGTTGTTCCCACTTGGGGCGCTCACGATCGACACGCCAACGCCTGTACCGCCGTTAGGCGGAGCCAACTCCACGGGGGCAGTCGAAGGCTGATCGCTCCGCGGCGGCTCGTTGGGCCCGGTAGGAGCAACCGATCCGGGCGCAACCGCCGGCCTGCCTTCGTTTACTGCCGCGGTGTACATGGCGATGTTGTCCTTGGTGATGGACGGCGCCAGCGTGCGGGTTGGATCTTCCAGGGTCGGCTCGCCCACGTGCACGGCTTCCACCACGGTCGGGCCATGCTTCACGACCCCCAGGAGCGTGTCTGTGAATTGAATTTTCTGCCGGCTCTGTTCTTCGGCCTCGCTTTCGGCTACCGCGGCGCGCGTCGGCTCGGGAATCGGCCGGTTCATGGCGATCAAGCGATCGCGGGCGTCTTCAACGCGCGGAGCCATTGGATAGCGCGTAATCACCTTGGCATAGGCCGTGGCTGCCTTGTCCGAATACATGGAGCGGAGGCGCTCACGCACCGCGCCTGGAAGGCCGGGGGCAATCTGAATCTGGTGGGCCTGGCCCGCGTAAGCGTCGCCGATATTCAGCAGCGCCAGATCACTTTTCGAGTAGAGCGGATAGGAGTCAACCACAGTCTGCAGTCGGGCGATGGACGCGGAGTAGTTCTCGCGGCTCTCGTAGTAGAGGCCGATCTGGGTCTCACGCTCCGCCAGCACTTCCTGCACGTCGCGCAGTTTCTGTTTGGCGCGAGGAACCAGGGTGGAATCGGGGAACATGTTGATCATGTTCCGATATTCCTTTTCCGCGTTAATTGCGTTGGTAAAGTCGCGATCCGGCTTCTCCATCTGCTGGTAGTAAATGTCGCCTACCTTCATCTGGGCTTCAGCGGCTTCAGGAG
>JANXQR010000653.1 GCA_025353435.1 Acidobacteriota bacterium
CATAGCATTTGCCCAGTTCCAGTGCAACTGAAACCTGACGCAGAGCTGCGAAGGAGCCAAAGAGTTTGGAGACGTTTTCGAGCCTGGCACAGGTCAGGGGGCTTGCCGAATCTTTCATGCCTTCAGTAGGTCGCGGAGGCCGGGACCACTTTGGCGGGCGGTGTTACCGATGCGCGCGGATTTGTCGTCGCAGGCTTTGGCGGAGCCATCCCCGGTCGACCGCCATTTTCCGACGGCGCGTACTTGCTGGCGCACTTTGCCTGCAATATGGAGGCATGCAACACGCCATCGTGCCCGTACGTGCCCTGGGCCAGTGCCTGAGAATCGTCCTTGAATGTGTCCGGCGGCGGTTCTGAGCCCTTGTAAACCACCTTTAGAACCCGTCCCGTGGCTGCCTTGGGAGAGTGACTTTCAAACTCTTCCAGCAAAAACGTGACGTGCGTTCCGTTCTGCTCGATCGATCCCGGCTTTACAAAACCCTCAACCCGCAGGTTGCTGTGAAAGGCCTTGTCGCCCATCCCGCCCAACTCGGCGATCGTGACGTAGTAGCTCTTGTTGGAACTGTAGCCGGAGTATGACAGCCACGCGATGGTGCCCAGAATAATGGCTACCGCTATCCCGATCCGCACGTTATTGGAAGACTTTTTCATAATGATTCTCAACTCCTAACGATACGAGTTAGGGGGACGCGGGTCAACTGCCTAATGGTGATGGAGATCACTTCTGTTTTGGTGTCGTGGATCACCCCGGAACGCTAGCCAGGACCAATCCTGCTGCGATTCGGTCCAATTGGACTCGTTGACGCTCTACTTATTTAATCTAAAAGCTTTATAAACGCCTTCAACTCAACCTTCGTCGTCAGTCTTTCCCTTGTTTAAAGAGGCTATCAAGGCTGGTGAAAGAAGCATGGCTAAAAAGGCAACACCGATCACAATATCCCGCATGGGTTTGAACTCCTTGCGTTTTCCCTTACGGCGACGGTACAGCCCGACTCGCAGCTCGCCCGGTCCGGGGATTATCGCTCCATGAATCTATCGCTGCTTGAATCGCAGCGGGAATAGCAAATTTGGTAACGGAGGATCACCCTTCAGACCGAGGGAATCCTCGTCAGTAACTTAAAGTAACCGGAGATTTATGCGAGTTTGACCGCTCAGGAAAGCGTCACCGCAGGGAATCTTCTATTTTTCGTCTTCCGCTTCATTGCGCGGCAGCACCGCACAAATTGCCGGACACGCCACCATCGCGAAGAACGCAAGTGCTACTAATACATCATGCATAAGGGGAATCGCTCCTTTAGGGAAGATAGCGGTACCGCCTGGCCGAATGTGCGCAACTTCTCCAGCACGCGCATTTGTCCCGGCCCTGGTAACAACAACAGTAAGGTTACTTTTACATAAGTTTGTCTTAAAAAGCAAACATTCAATCGCCAGATGTTTGAGCAAAAGCAAGAAAACTACGTTACCAAAGTTTAATGTCTGCTCGCGAAGATCCTCGGCGGACAAGCATCCGGGCCGACCAAACCGAGGTCGAAAATGCCGGGAATTTCCTATTGAACCGAACTGAGCGTCTTGGCGGCACGATCCAGCGCCTCGGTCAGCACTTCTAACTGCTGGGTAGCGCGATCGGTGTTTTTGGACTGGATGGCCTCCGTCACCCCCGGTATGACCACTGCGGCGTACCCGGTATATTCGCCGGGCGCGTAGATGGTGTGCCGGTACCAGGGCCGGTTGGGCAGCCCGGCTGGCGAAACCAAGTCCGTTTCAACCTGTCGCAGAGCCTGGTTGAGTTTCGCCGCGTCGGCGCTCGTGCCCTTCTCGATTCCAGTGGCATGCTCGGCAGCGACGGAGAATCGCCCAGCTGCCGCGATTGCAGGCCCAAAGTCGATCGCGCTCAGCTTCTCCTCGCCGGCCTTCCTCTTGGCCGTCTCAATATAGGAGGTAATCTCCTTCGCGTAGGGGACGTAGTCGAAGGGAAGCACGTCGGTATCCGCCATGCGCACCGCCTCAACCCCCAGCACCCGCGCCATCTGCTGCAGATATACAAAATGAGGGTCGGCGTTCATGACGAACCACGCGTAGTTGTCGAACACGGAGTGATAAACGCCATACGGCCCGCCTGAGCCTATGTCAGTAGACGGCACGCCTACATGCTGCAGAAACGGTGTAAAGTCTGATCCCGACCCGAGGTCGCCCACCCGCACATCGCTGTCTAAAGGCGCATTGGACGGCCGATGCTCATTGCCCTCGCCCTTCTCGCTCCTCCACGCTTCATACACGGTTCCGCCCGCAGGGCTGGGCACCGCGCGCGCAATCTGCCGCATGAATTCTTTCAGCGACGGAACTGCCGCCGCAGAGAAATTCGGTCCGGAAACGGCCACGTCTACATTGAAGTAAGCCACTGCATGTTCAAGCGCCTCGGCGTGCTGCTCCACCCACTCGGTCGAGCCGATCAAGCCCTCTTCCTCGGCGTCCCAACTGCAAAAGACGATGGTCCGCTTCGGCTTCCAGCCGTCGTTCAGCAGCGCACCCACGCCATGCACCGCCTCCAGCATCGCCGCCGTGCCGCTGTTGGGGTCAACCGCGCCATAGACCCACGCATCGCGGTGATTGCCCACCACCACCATGTCGTCTCCTGGGTCCGTCCCCTTTACCTTCCCGATCACATCCCAGATTGTCCGGCGCTGGTAGTCCTGATCCGATACCAGATGTACTTTTACGCTGCTCTGGCCGCCCACGTGATAGCGAAACGGGAGCGCGCCCTGCCAGCCCTGCGGTACTCCAGCCCCTTTCAGAGCCTGCAGAATCGGCGCCGCATCCGCGTATGAAATGGGGATGGAGATGATGTGCGGCTGATTTCCTTCGGGGCTGATGCGCGCCGAATCGGGCAGATCAGGTGTCGAGGCAACGCCGGGCGTCTCCGGATCACCGGGGTACTTGAACAAGTATTGAACAGACCCGCGCTGCACACCGCTGTCCGGCCGCCACGGGCCCTGAGGGTACGCATCACCCTTAAAGTAGCCGTCATCCTGCGGGTCGGAGTAGATCAGCACGCCGGCCGCGCCGCGCTGCTCGGCGATGTAGACCTTGACTCCGCGAAAGTTGGAGCCGTAGCGAGTGATCACAATCTTGCCATGCAGGTCGACATGGTCCGCGGCAAGCTGGTCGAAGTCTTCGAGGCGGCCGTAGTTCGCGTACACCACGTCGCCGGTCACGTCGCCCGAGCCTGAGGAACCGTTGAACGGCATGACAATCCGCGGGTTGTCGTCGAACGGATCGCCAATAACATGCTCCGGCTTCGGCCCGGTCATGAGCAGCTTGCCATCGGCGCCGAAGGCTTCCACCTTGACCACCTTGGGCTGATTCAACAGGACGCGATACGGAACAATCTCGGTGTCGAGCCCCGCCGCGCGAAACTTCTGCGCCACGTACTCTGCCGTCTTGCGATCTTCCGGCGTGCTGGCCAGATGGGGCTCGGCCGTCAGTGCCTTCAGAGCTTCGCCGGCCAGCTTTGCGTCCGGCACGGCCAGAAACTTCTTCTCGACCTCGGCTTCAGCGCTGAAGTCGCGGTAGCCGAAGACAGTGGGCTGCTGACCGGATTGTGCAGGAATTGTGCCGGGAATCAGGGAAAAGGCAAATAGAAGTGCGACCGGATTTAGCAGTCTCATCAAGTAACCCTTCTGAAGCTGATAGGAAGTCAAAACGATAGAAACACAGTGTAATTCGCTGGAGTGCCAAACGGCCCGAAGGTCACTTGCACCGGCACCATGGAGATGACCGCCGCTCCCAAAGTTGTGCGGTTTGATAGAGGTCATTGAGAAACAAGCAGAGGCTGTTCGATTTGAATTGACCGAAACGAAAACGGAAGGATTGTTGTGGCCGCCCATCGCAGAGCACTTTGACCCGGTGTGCTTCCGCAAGTTTGAGATCCTCAATTTTTAGGCTCTCCGAGTGCGGCCAGTCGGACACCGTACGGGTGTCGATTTTGAAGGAGAGGCGTCCGGATCTGCAAAGCAAAGGCGAGGTCGGCAGTCCGGCGGCCCTCTGGGGTCCTGGGGGTGTGGGAGCTACGCACACAGTTCGAGTTTCCTGCGCTGTGAGAATCCTGCTGATAGCGAACGCGAACATGACAAAGATCATGGCCTTCATTCCGCCCCCAAGCGACAAGAGATGATAATCACGCCACAGCTTACACTAGACCTGTGGAGCAACTGTTTTGAGCGCTGGTCCGCCAATCGAGGAACCGTCGGGAATTGGGCCGGAACTGACAGGGGCGGTCACGTTGGTTGCGGAGACCGAGTTGCGTGACTTCCCTCAGGCCATTCGCGCCCTGCGCAATCCCAACTTCCGCCTCTTCTGGAGCGGCAACTTTCTCTCCAACATCGGCACCTGGATGCAGAATGTGGCCCAGGGCTGGCTGGTCATCACGCTCACCAACTCCGCATTCTGGCTGGGGGTGGTGAGTTTTGCGGGGGCGATTCCATTCCTCATCTTCACTCTCTTCGGCGGAGTCATTGCCGATCGCGTCAACAAGCGCCGCCTGCTGCTGGTGACGCAAACCGTTATGATGCTGCTGGCCTTCCTGCTGGCCGCCCTGGCGTTCTTCAAAGGCCCAGACGGACAGCCGCTCATCAGGATTTGGGAGATCGCGGCCATTGCGTTCCTGAATGGCACGGCTATGTCAATGAACGCGCCCAGCTATCAGGCCATGGTGCCGAAACTCGTCAAGCGCGAAGACCTCACCAACGCCATCGCGCTCAACTCCGCACAGTTCAACATGTCGCGCATACTTGGCCCCACTCTCGGCGGATACGCCATGATTCTGTTGGGCGTGGCCGGCAACTTCTTCCTTAACGGACTGAGTTTTGTGGCGGTGCTCCTGGCCCTGATGCGGATCCGCTATCCCGACGAAAAGCCGGCCCGGCGCGAGAGCATGTTGTCGAGCCTGCGCGGCGGCTTCCGCTACCTGAACAGCGAGCCCCAGATGCGGGTCCTGATCGTGATGACGGCGGCCGTGAGCTTCTTCGGCATCCCCTTCCTCAGTTTCATCCCATTCTTCGCCAAGGTCCAGCTGAACGCCGGCGAAAGCGGCCTTGGCTGGTTGATGGCCGGGTCAGGATTGGGAGCCGTCCTCGGTGCCATGACCGTGGCTGTGAGAGGCATCATCCGTCGTCGCGGCGTGGTGCTCACGACCGCCGGCATCGTCTTCTTCCTGTCCATCATCGGCTTTAGCTACTCGCATTCGTTCGCCCTCTCCGTTTGCCTGGCGTTCTTTGAGGGCTACAGCGGGATCACGATGATCTCCTGCTTCAACATCTCCATCCAGCATCTGTCGAATGACGAAATGCGCGGACGCATCATGAGTATTTATGCCACTGGATTTCTGGGACTACCCCCGCTCGGCGCTCTGCTGGCTGGAGAACTCTCGCGCCACATTCCCACCGGCCACGCGCTTGCCGCCATGTCCGGTATGGCGCTGCTGATTTTTGTGGGAATCTTCGCCCGTTCGCATGCGCTGCGTTCGCTCGACTGAAACAAAAAGGCCGGACCTATTGGCCCGGCCCCTAATCGAAATTCGCGCGAATCGACTGATTTAAGCAACCAGTTGAGCGCAGTGCGAGCACCGCTTCGCCGCCAGCGGAATATCGCTGAGGCACTCTGGGCAGGCCTTGGTCGAAGGCGGCGCATCCGGCACCGGCTTTTTGAACTTGTTCATCAGTGTGTTAATGGGCAGCACCATCCCGAAGTACACCACCAACGCCACGATGAGGAACGAAAACGCGGCATTCAGGAAGTTGCCGTACATCACCTTGCCGCCATTCACCTCGAACACCAGCGCCTCGAAACTGGGCTTGCCGACGACCGCCGCAATCAGCGGCGTCATGATGTCTTTGACGAATGAATTGACGATCGCGCCGAACGCCCAGCCAATAATGACGGCCACCGCCAGGTCAATGACGTTGCCACGCAGAACGAAATCTCGAAATCCTTTGATCACTGGGAACCTCCTCTTGCAGTCACGGAGCAGGTTAGCAGGCGAATTCCAACTTTACAAAGTATTTAAGGGTAAAAGAATAGAAACACTGCCAGCCCCATGATCATTACGTCGGTATAAAGCAGGATCAAAACGCCGGCCTGGTAGAGCGTCCACCTGCGGTGCATGCACCGCACCGTCTCGACCATCGCCACTAATGCCGTCAGCACGGGCAGAATCTGCCACCGCGACGAGTGCAGATCATCAATATTCGGGAAGCCGCCCAGATGCAGGCTCACAGCGAATGCGCCAAGCGCCAGCACGACGCTTCGGACGATTGAAGGCTGCTTGAGCCGGAGAAATGATGTGCGCGGAAGCACGATCTCTACATTACCGCAATGCGGCACCAGCAGGCAGGCCGTTCCGCTCGTAGAGAACCTCTGTCGCTAGGGGAGTCAAAGCTGGCTAAACAGCTCCAGCCGAGATGACGATTTCGTCAGACTTACTTGGCCGCCAGCTCCATCTCCTTGAGCGACTCCGCATAAGGCGCCCGCAGCACCCCGCGCTCCGTAATGATCGCCGTCACATATTTTGCAGGGGTCACATCGAACGCCGGATTGCAGATGCCCACCCCATGCGGCGTCAACTGCTTGCCGCCGTGATGCGTCACCTCCACTGGCGACCGCTCCTCGATCGGAATCGCATCGCCCGTCGCCGTCGCTGTATCGATGGTCGACCACGGCGCTGCGCAATAAAACGGAATGCCGTGCTCCTTCGCCAGGATCGCCACGTTATAGGTTCCGATCTTGTTGGCAAAGTCGCCATTCGCGGCAATGCGATCCGCGCCCACCACCACGGCATGGATCTTGCCCACCCGCATCAAGCTGGCCGCCATGTTGTCGCAGATCACCGTGGTCGGAATGCCGTCGGCCATCAGCTCCCACGCCGTCAGCCGCGCGCCCTGCAAAAACGGCCGCGTCTCATCGGCGTACACGTGAATCCGCTTGCCATGCTCCACCGCAGCGCGAATCACGCCCAGCGCCGTGCCGTAGCCGCAAGTGGCCAGTGCGCCGGCGTTGCAATGCGTCAGAACGCCGCCTTCATCCGGGAGCAACTCGCCCCCAAACGCGCCCAGAGTCTTGCACGCCGCAATGTCTTCTTCGTACATCGCATGCGCTTCGGCCAGGATTGTTTGCCGAATCTCAGCCATCGACGCACCCTGCACCCGGAGTTCTGCAAACAGACCCTTCATGCGGTCGATCGCCCAGAACAGGTTCACCGCCGTAGGCCTGGTCCCCGCCAGCCGCGCGCAAATCGCTTCGAACTCCGGAGAAAACTCTTCCGCCGTCTCAGCGGTCGACTCCTTCGCCCCCAGCGCCACGCCGTAGGCCGCAGAAACGCCAATAGCCGGCGCACCCCGCACCACCATGGTCACGATCACATCCGCAACCTGTTCG
>JANXQR010000705.1 GCA_025353435.1 Acidobacteriota bacterium
GTGCTCGGGAGGCGTGATGTGGCAATGCCAGAAGTAGGTGCCGGCATCGGGCGCCAGGTAGTAGTAAGTGAAGCTGCCGCCGATGTTGATGGCCACTGACGCGTCCGGCACGCCGTCATAGAATGCAGACGCGTTCGGATAACCGTGGAAGTGAACCGTGTGCTGCTCGAAAAGGTCAGGGCGCATGATCATGCCCACGTTGCTGAGCGTGAGGAAGAACTCGTCGTCCTCATCAATTGCCATGAGCGGGGCAGGAATGTTTCCATTCATGACACCGATGTCCATGATTTGACGTGGATCGACATGGCCATCGATGCCGCTGCCGGGAATGTTGGCTGCGCAAGCGGGCTCCGCGAGGCAGTCCGCGTCCGGCGTTTGGCCAACCGCGCCGTTCCAACCGAACGTTGCCGCGCTGCCTGTGGATGTGTTGGACGTGAACGGATAAGGAGATACGCCCGTATTGATTGCGTCGGTCGTCGCCGGATCGCCCGGCATCAGGGTTGCGGGGGCCACCGTGTTAAACACGTTGGGGAACTCCGTGCCCGGCAATCCAGCGGCAATATCCGCCAAACCAGACAGCGGTCCAAAGGAGAACATAAACGTTTGGGTCCCGTTGGCCATGGTCGAGTAACCATCACCACCCGATATCTGCTGGCACTTGATCGCGCCATTCACGTTTGCGCTGGGAATCATGTATCCGTTCGGTCCTGCGGTTAGCGCTGTGGGCGCGGTGTAAGCCGGTTCGGCGTTATTGTTATTTAGCGAACTAGGGTGCGTTATGGTGCTGGTTGGGCATTGAACTCGAAACGATTGGGCGGATGCTGAAACTGCCGCTACACCAACTGTTGCCAGCACAAAGGTCTTCATTATCCTGTTCAACATGTGTCCTCCTCGAAGCTCCAGGCGGATATCCCCGGTTAGCCGCCTAGTGCTAACGAGATGGAGTATTCGCTGAAACAGGGTGGAGGTATTTTGCTGTAGCACAACCTTACAGGGCTAAAATTGGATAAAAGCTCTCTTTTTCGTCACTCCATGAATATTTTCTGCCTGCACATATGTTCTTAAAATTTACAACTATGAATAAACTCGCCATACTTGTTGCTAATCAAATACAAATAAGGATGATTAGTGTTGTAATAATGGATTGTTGACAACGTTCGTGTCAAGCAAAGGTTATTCCAAATATACTTGACAGGCGTACCCGAGTGACGAAGGTCACTCTCCGGCCCTCAGCCCTCATCAGACCCCGTCCGGAACTTCACGTACTTCGAACTTTACAAGTCCCCGCCAATCGAAATCGTGGAAATCCATGGGAACGCCCACCCGCTCTCCCACCTTTCCGCGAAGTACAGGAAGTGGCGCCATCCGGATACGTGCCGAAGCTACCCACAAATCCGCCGCACCGGCTTATACCCGTGTTCAGTCCCTCCTACTGCAAAGTGACGCTCCGACTCACAGACGCTGCAGCATTATAGGCAACATTGCCGGTCTGCGTTGCCTGGATCGTGCAGGCGCCTGCCTTGACCGGCGTGACGGTCGCTCCAGACACCGTGCACACGGTGGTTGTATGAAACTAAGGTCAATCTTGCCTCGTCTACCGGGGCAGTTTCGATAGGGTCGTTTGAAGTAAGTCGCTGGCGGGACGGGCGCGGTGATCTACCTATGGGATTTCAATCGGCGAGATGATGGCTTGATTGGTTGTTGACTCGACGCGGTGAACGAAGCGGGCTGCACGGAGGCCGATTCCGTGGGGGCGAGGCTGAAGCGGTACTTGCAAATGCGCTTTGCGTGGTTCGTGGCTGCAGCCGCGGCAGCGCTGGTACTGTAGAGCAGATGGTAGAGCAACTGCTTGTTCTGTAGGACAAGAGCGGAAAGCTCATGCGGCAGCGTGAAGACGACGTGGAAATACGAAACGGGCAACAGTTCAGCCGAGCGCGCGGCCAGCCACTTGGCACGCGCGTTCCCCTGGCGCTTCGGGCAGTGCCGGTTGCGGCATGAGTTGAACGAGATGGCCTGATGGCCGCAGCGGATGCCCTGATCGCGGTGACCGCCCAGTGCCGCGGTGCGGCAGCGGAAGATGGCATCGAGCACCTTGCGATGCGGCCACGCAAGATGAGACTGCTGCTGTTGCCAGAAACAGTTGCCCGTTCTACGGACGATGTCGGCCACCTCGAGGGTGAGCCGTCTCATCGCTTCTTCAGCCTCCGGGAACGCTTCACTTCATCGGGGCTGGATACTTCGATGGCTTCCAGCGGACTGGGAATCGCCTGCAGATGGCGCCGTGATAAGTGCAGGTAGACAGTGGTGTGAGCAAGCTTGGCGTGGCCGAGAAGCACCTGGATGGTGCGCAGATCGGCGCCGGCTTCCAGCATGTGAGTGGCGAAACTGTGCCGGACCGTATGGGGAGATACATTCTTCTTGATGCCGGCACGCTTGGCGGCTTCGTTCACAGCTTGCCAGACAATCTTCTCTGTAATGGGGACATCGGCTCGCGAGCCCTTCACCGTGCCTGGAAAGAGATAGGTCTTAGGCTTCATTCAACGCCAGTACACTCGCAGAGTCTCCAGAAGCTTCGAGGTCAACAGAACATCACGATCGCTGCTGCCCTTGCCTTGATGGACATGAATAACCATGCGTTCACTGTCGATGTCGGTGACCTTCAGGTGACACAACTCGGCTCTTCGCAACCCGGTTGCATATAGCGTCATCAGCATGGTGCGATGCATCAGGTTCCGAGCCGAATCAATCAGCCGCGCGATATCTTCCGGACTGAGTACAGTCGGCAGCTTCCTGGGCCGCTTGGGGAAGGGAATCTCATCGAGAAGGTAGGGCCGACGAAGGGTCTTGACGAAGAGAAACCGCAGAGCAGCGCTGCGGCTCTGGATAGTGCCAGCCGACAACTTCCGATCCCGAAACAGGTGTACCTGGTACTCGCGAATATGGCTGGGACCAAGGCGTTCTGGCGAGCGGTGGAAATACTTCGAAAAATCTTCCACCGCGTGGATGTAGCAGCGGACAGTGCTTGGGGAGTAGTTGCGGCGCTGGAGTTCATCCAGCATCAACTGCCGAAGATGGGTCACGGTGAACCTCCTTGTGACCCAAACCCTATATCGGCGACAGGACTACTCGGAGGTCTACGCCGCAGCGACAGTCGCGCCAGCGACTTAGTTCAAACACCGATGCAGACTGTAACCATTGGGGGTCTGCCCTCGCAACGGCACAAGCCGGGTGTCCACGATCCTATGGGGCAGATTGTTCAACTGAGGGTGCCCCCGGTCCCTCCACCGAATTCCCAGGGCGGCGCGAGTGGCTCGTTCTTATTCTGCAGTTCAGTCACTTCGTCGCTGGTGCTATTTCTGCTCCACTGGTGCCTTTCTGTGTTATCACCTCTTTGCCGTTGGTGCAATTTCACAATTGGCACGCTTGAGAATGGCACCAATGAAGGGGTGGTTGGCAGGTTAGTCACACCAGGGGTGTTGGCGGAAGTGGGCATGCTCAGGGATGATATTTTCCTGCAAACCATTGATTATAATGAGCAATGGAGAGCGACAAGAGTAGTGGCACGTCGAGAAGCATCGAGGAAGGATGAGATTGTGGGAGAGTTCTTGGCTGCCCGTCAGGGATTCGAACCCCAATATGCTGCTCCAGAGGCAGCTGTCCTACCGTTGAACGAACGGGCAGTAAAATGAACACTTCACGGCAAGAAGCCAGCCAGAAGCAGTTTGGCCCGGCCATGGCCGGCGCCATGCACAAACAGCCAACCTGTTCATCATAAGTGGATTGGGCAGGCCAGTCAAACCCCGTAAACCCTTCCGATGCCATGCCAATTGCCTGCTTGGACCCGCCTCGCAGCGATCTATTCAGGCCGGTGTCGCCGCGGACGGATTGAGGCGGGAGACTCGTCGTAGCGCCGGTCTCCAGACCTGGCTCCCCACGGAGAGGTCTTCGTCCGTGGGGTGGTAGACCCGGCTGTCGTGCGAGCGTCCACGCTCGCACCTCTCAGCCAGCAAGAGTCGGTTCGACCAAAGTATGTTTCATCCCACGCGGTTAGGCAATGCCCGTGGAAGCCTGCGGCGTGAGACCACCTTTCCACGCTCCGTTCCAGGCTACTGCGGAAATCTTGTCAAGTGCCAGCCTTGTGGAAAACGATGCAACCCACACAAAACAAACAAAACAAATATATCTGAAAATCCATTATTAATTAACCGGATCTGTCATACTTAATACAGTAGAGAAAAGAAACGCCCGCCTTCATAGGCGGGCGTTTCCATTTCCGGGCAATTCACGCGGCGAACAGGAGACAGGAATGAGCGCACTTCACAATCACGGTTCAATACTGGATACGCTCGGAGAGCACCCGACAATCGCCGCTCCCCGGCCTCTCTTTCACTTCTTCACTTCGCTTTTTCACTGCTTTTGTGATCCAAATCACGGTGAGCGGACCCCCCCCCCGTTTCGGTGTGGATCCCATTCATTCCAATGGACTAACTCGTTTTTATTTCACGCATCAATAACTGACCGCCGGAGAGTATCCCTTGTCGTCACGCGGGTTGGCCCCCCGGCGAAGCACCTGGGCGTGTCTCCCAGCCGAGTTGTGGAGACACTTTCTGCCTCGCTGAGTGATGTAAAACCAGCTGGTCGCCAGCGCGTCGTATCCAATCTCAATGGGAGTAATGAAGGGCGGATCCGCGTGAAGGAGATAGGCGTTTACCAGCTTGTCTGCAATCAGCTCGAGAAGGCGCGACTGAAGATCTCCCGCATCCAGCTTGCCAGCAATTCCACTGGAGGGGGCAATAAGCTTGTCCGCGATGAACTCCAATGTCATGAAATCATCGCCTACCGAGGCCAGAATCAAGTGATCCAATTCGTCGGTGAGTCGCATAGTGGACTTCCATTGCCTTTGACGATCCGGAAAAACCCGGAGTTAGATTGCGGCACAGGATGCAGTAGGGATATCAAGACAAATATTCCCTTACTGCGACGTAAAACAAGTCAGGGAGCGGCCAGCGTCCTTGTCAATTTCGATTCCACTGATCGGCCCATTCAAGTCCCCGGCTATTATTGCCCGGGGGCGACGCCTGAATCAGAGTTAACTGCGCGCCCCGGCGACTTGGGTTTTGCGCACTCTGTGCAGTTTCGCCGACGGGGTGAGCGGGGAATTTATCCACTCGACGGCTCTGCAGAAGGGCTGTGCTTACAACTCTACTCAGCTCGCGTAACACGAGCGACGCGAGTTGAATTGTGGGCATTCTCCTTGGGCTGAGAATCAGAGTCAAGTGACGATTTGTTCATCATCGGTCGCTTTCACTGACATTCATTAAAAAGTGTGGAAATCTCAGAACGGCAAATGCCAAATAGATTAGCAGGCCATTTCGAGTTGCAGTACCGCGAGAAATTTGTGTATCAACTTCACGAGCGGAACGTTACCTAAGGCCTATACCCTTTCGAGTTGATAAGGCTTTCAGTGGCTTGGCGTATGCTCTTTTGAGCATCCATTTCAAAATGAATTAAGAGATATCGAGAAACATTTGGCGCCTACTTACGCGCGGGCGGCGGAACTGAGCGACCTTTGTTATTGGCGGGCGGGGTGGTTACTGGCTTCCTCTCCGCCCGTGGATGCACGGTCTGCTGGCAGAGGAGCGAATCCTGGCCGCGGGCAATCCCGGTGTTTGAAGCTGGCACGGAACATAGGCGCTGCTTCATCACTTCGGCATCCTTGCCGCTCACGAGTTCCGTGCGATCGAGGCCGCTGAGGTTGTCGATGTCATAACGGAAGACGTAATCCTGTGGGTCCTTCTGCGTTCCGTAGTCGTAGTGTGCCCAGCTTGCGAGCATCTGCACGCCGTTCGGCTCAGGCAGCGCCGCGTAGACCTGGGTGAGGTTCACGCCCTCAGGAACAGTGCTGGTCCACACAGGAACACCCTGCGCGCCACGAATCCACCGCGGCACGATAAGGTGCTGGCGGATGTCGTAATGAAATGCCGTGAAGTAGGTAGTGGCGGCACACTCGCGACAGTCGTCGTAGAGCATAGTGATTTCCGGCGGCAAGCCTGGCGCGAACTCCATCCAATCGAGCCAGCGGAGATTTACGCCTTTCAGGAGCGGCGTGGCCGTGTGCTGTGTGAGCGAGACGCTCCACATGTCGAAGGTGTCGGTCGCAGGAGATGAGTCTGGCGCGTGGCGCAAAGTAGTAACTACCAGGGCTGCATCATAGAGCACGCCTATCTCACGAATGGCGGTCCACTTATCGGCGTCGAGGCTGCGAGTTACCCAGACGATAACTGGCTGATCCTTTTCGGAGTGGAAGTCGACCCAGTGAAACGTGTCCTGTTCCGCCGAGGCAGAAAGAGCGCTGACGATCAGCAGGGCGAGCATGACAAGAGCACGACGCAGCATGACAACTGAAGGGGGAATGCGCAATAAATCTCCTCAGAGCCCGAGTTTTGACCAAATTGCGTCGACGCGCGACTTAGTGGCAGTGTCCATTTCAATCATCGCGGGCCATGGGCGTTCGAAACCTTCGGCTTTCCATTTGCGCGTGGCGTCGATGCCCATCTTGCTGCCGTAATTGGGGAGGCGCGAGGCGTGATCGAGTGAGTCGATTGGGCCCATGGTGAATTGAATGTCGCGTTCGGGGTCGATGTTGTTAGTCACGCGGAGCACCACTTCGCCGACATCCTGGACGTCGCAATCTTCATCGACGACGATGATGCACTTGGTGAACATGGCCTGGCCGAGGGACCAGATGGCGCTCATGACTTTGCGCGCCTGGCCGGGATAACTCTTCTTGATGGAGACCAGCATGAGGTTGTGGAAGACGCCTTCGACGGGCAGGTGTACGTCGACGATTTCGGGGATGGTCATCTTCATCGCGGGGAGGAAAATGCGCTCGACGGCCTTGCCCATCCACGCGTCTTCCATGGGCGGCTTGCCCACGATTGTCGCCGCGTAGATTGGATCTTTGCGATGGGTGATGCAGGTGAGGTGGAAGACGGGGTACTGGTCGGTCATGGTGTAGAAACCGGTGTGGTCGCCGAAGGGGCCTTCGCTGCGCAATTCGCCGAGTTCAACGTAGCCCTCGAGAATGATTTCGGCGTGCGCGGGGACTTCGAGATCGACGGTCTCGCACTTGACGATCTCGACGGATTTGCCGCGCAGGAAGCCGGCGATCATGAACTCCTCGACCTCAGGTGGGGCGGGAACGATGGCAGAGAACGTAGTCGCGGGATCGGTGCCGATGGCTACTGCGACTTCAAGCCGCGAGCCTTTGAGATTGCCGAATGCGACTTGCGGCAGGCCACCAATGGGGCCGTCGGGCACGCTGACTGCGCCGCCTGCGGACTCGGCCATGGCTGCTACGCGGGCGGATTTGGTGTTGCTGGATGAGGCTGATGATGCGGCGGCGCGAAGGGCTTCGCGATAATGTTCCGCAGCAACTTTCTGGCGCTGCCAATGCATGCCGGTGGTCTGGCCGTCGTAGACCTGCATGCGATACATGCCGATGTTGCGCTTGCCGGTGACGGGATTGCGCGTGTGCACGCAAGGGAGGGTGATGAATCGGCCGCCGTCATGCGGCCAGCATTTGAGGATGGGGAACTGCGTGAGGTCGAAGTTGTCGCGCAGAATCACTTCCTTACACCGGGCATCTTTTGCACTGACAGTCTTGGGAAATGCCGAGGTGAGGGCGCCGAGTTGAGGGAGCATCTTGAGCTTGTCGAAGAGGCCTTCGGGAGCCTTCACGTTCATGAGTCCGCTGATGCGCTCGGCAATTTCCTCGACGCGATCGACACCAAGCGCAAGCGCCATGCGGCGTTCACTGCCGAACTGGTTGATGAAGACTTTGTGGCCGGGATGACCTTTGATGTTTTCGAAGAGGAGCGCGGGGCCGCCGGGTGCGTATTTCTCCGCAGGCGTGCTTCCCTTCCCTTGAGAGCGTGAACCGGCCTTCGACATGCGGTCGGTGATCTCGGTGATTTCAAGCTCGGGCGAAACTTCTTCGCGGATACGCTTGAGCTCGCCGTGCTTTTCGAGGGTCTTGATCCAATCGCGCAGGTCGTCGTAGGCCAAAGCCGTTTGCTCTCCTGCTTTCATGTTAAGGCTTGGAGTCGCGCCTCATCGGTCCGGAGTCTCAGCCTCGCCACCGTATCGAAGTTTCTTCGGAAGGAAGAAGATCACGCTGATCGGACCTGGATAGGTCAGGCCTGCGCTTTGATTTGCACCAATGTGTCCTCTGGGATGACGGGCGGAATCGCGTCCATGGGGAAGCCGAGGCGCTTCCACTCGTCGAAGCCGCCGCGGAGAGGGCGGATGCGCTCGATGCCCAGCTTGTGAAGCTTCATGGCGGTGATGGCGGCCGTCGCCTCGTTAGGGCAGGTGCAATAGAGGATGACGTCGCGGTCGAGAGGAATCTCATGGATGCGTGCAGCCAGGTCTTCAGGAGAGACATGAAGAGCGCCGGGCAGGGTGAATGGATCTGGCAGCAATTCCAGCGGATGGCGGAGGTCAACGATGTAGACCGGCTCGCCGTTGTCGAGCTGGCGCTTCAGCTCTTCGGGCTCCAAACGCGATGCGACGAGGCGGCGAAGGACGAGGCGACGGCGATACACGCGCGCCAGGAAGAAGCCGAGAATCCCAAGCAAGAGCAAACCGCCGGAGAAGCGGCCGACCAGGTTCAGCAGGTTCGGATCGCGCTTCAGAGCGTCGCCAAACATGCGGCCCGCGAAGAGGACGGTAGTCAGCCAGATGGTGCAACCGAAGAAGTCGAACAGCAGGAACTCGGCATAGGGCATGCCGTTCTGGCCGGCCACCGGCGAGCTGAGTGACGCCAGTCCTGGGACAAACTTGGCGAAAAGCAGCGTGACGCGGCGGCGGGTTCCGAAGGAGGTTTGGGTCCGCCGAACACAAATTGTGGGCTCAAGCGACATCTTGCACAGAAGGCGCATGACATGATGGCCGTAGCGCTTGCCCACAAAGAACCATGTGCTGTCAGAGATGAGGCAAGCCGCGATCCCGACCAGCAATGCAGTCGTGAAGCTGAGCTCGCGCTCTGCGGAGAGCGCACCCGCCGCCAGCAGCACGGGCGTGGCCGGCAGCGGAACCCCAAGTTGCTCTACGAGCACCCAGGCGAACAGCAGGAGATAGCCGTAGGTTAGGAGGATATGAGTGGGTAGTTCCATGG
>JANXQR010000772.1 GCA_025353435.1 Acidobacteriota bacterium
CCGCATCTCTTTGCCAGCAACGGGACATTCATGGTCTATCGCAAGCTGCATCAGAATCTGGCAACGTTTCGCGCGTTTCTCGACGAGCAGGCGAAGCACTATGCGGGTGGTAAAGAGAAGCTGGCTGCCAAATTCATTGGCCGTTGGCGCGATGGGACGCCTGTTGAGCTTTCGCCCGATCATGCCGATTCCTCGATCGCACAGGATCCGAAGCGTAGCACCAACTTTACCTACGGCGCCGATGCCGACGGCACGCGGTGCCCCATGGGCGCGCATATTCGGCGTGTTCATCCGCGCGATGCTTTTGGGTTCAATGGGCGGCTGATCAACCGTCGGAGGATTACGAGGCGCGGCCTGCCTTACGGGCGATTTGCTGCGGAAGGCGAGGCGGTTTCAGACAACGAGGAGCGCGGGGTTATTTTCATGGCGCTGAATGCGAGCATCTCGCGGCAGTTTGAATTTGTGCAGCAGCAGTGGATTCAATACGGTAATGATGCGCGTCTGGGAAATGACAAGGATTTGTTGTTGGGCAATCACGGAGGACGCGGAAGGTTTGTGGTGCAGGGCGATACGAGCCCGGCGAATCCACCGTTTGTCTGCAGCAATCTTCCAGATTTTGTGGAACTGCGCGGCGGGGAATATTTTTTCCTGCCCAGTATTACTGCATTGGGAATGATTGCAATGGGACTGGTTGATCCGCGATAGATTTTCTCGCTAGGCTTATGGGTTGGGGATGCGATGGGTGGGGAGGGTTTATAGTTTCCCACCCTTGCGCCGGAAGAAAGGCGCAAAGATGGGGCACGGAGCGTTTGTGGTGAGTGGAGAAAGAGCAAAGACAACACTTGTAGAAAGAGCTGTGGGCCTGACGTTGAATCGCGAAAAATATTGAAAGCCGAGAGGCGGAGATTGGGAGCAATGGATGGAAGAAGAGATACAAAAGGCAGAAGAAGGTGTGAAGAAGGCTTGGCCATTTTTGATGAGCTGGGTGGGTGGCATCTCTGCGCTGATCGGGTTGTTTGCGAGTATCGCGGGGGGCGTGACCTGGTTTTCCAGCCATCAAAAACACAAGGCTGAACTGCAGGCGAAGATGGCGCTGGCGCAAAGCCACGCAAAGCAGGGAGAGTACCAGGCGTCGATTCAAATTTATGACGAAATTCTCAAGGATGATCCGCTGTATCGTCCCGCGCTTGACGAGGAGTTGAGCACGGCGATGCTGTGGGCCGAGGACTTTCATGTTCCCGGTCAGAACTCAGCAGCACTGGCTGCGCCGCTGATTGACCAGATGATGACGATCCTAGAATCAGGCCTTAAGCGGAGCAAGGGATTGCAGGCTGCAGATGTGCAGGCACATATTGGGTGGGCCCATTGGCTCAACCAGGATATTGCCGAGCGAGAGTTCGGACCGCTCGCAGAACAGAATTTTCGCGCCGCGCTGGCCGCTGATCCGACAAATGTTTATGCGCACGGAATGCTGGGCTACTGGATGGTGAACACCGATGGAAACTTTACCGAAGCAATGCAACATCTCAAAACGGCTGTGGCGACCGGCAAGGTGCGTCCGCTTGTTCGCAATCTGCAATTTGGCAGCCTGGTCGGTCGCAATTTTAAAGGGGTGAGAACCGAACTAATGAAAGTGTCGAATGAGATGCGCAAGGCTGGTGAATCGATCGATCATGGGTACAAGAAATCCGCGTTTAACACTTGCTTAAGTCCCCAGGTGACGGATCATGGGGAGCTGACGGAATCGCTCACTGCCATTCCGGCGGATGAAGCATGGGCGACCTACTTATGGCTGGACGACAGGGGGCCCGGCGACCATCAGGACGAGCAACAACGGAAGATGGAGGACGAATTCATCCAGGCAAATCTATTGGAGATTTCGGGTAAGCGGCAGGAAGCGCTGGAACAATTTCGCGTGCTCCAGAAGCAATTGAAGGACACGTTATTCACGATGAGGTATCCGGTCAATGCTGCTGTTGTGAGGCTGGGGCATGGTTAGCATCGTCTCGCTTAAAGTCTGATCGGAAGAATGGAAGGGCTAGAAGCAGATTCTTCGGCTCACCACCCCCAACCTCCACCCCAAAGAGCAAAGACCGCTCTTTGGGGACCCCGGAACTGAAAGACGTTTGGGGCCCCGTTCGCTCAGAATGACAGCCCTATCAAATAAAGAATAACGGCCCGATAATATTGATGACTTCTGGGACACGCGAAGAGCGAGATTTGATTTTCGCGTGTGCTTTCGGGCGCTATTGCACGTGGCTGGCGGCTTGTTTCGGAGTAGTGGCGGGTGCTTTGTAGCTGGTGATGAGGAACTGGCCTCCGAGGATGAGCAGCCAAATCCAAAGGGCGAGGCGCAGCGGCCGGCGGGGTACTTTGACGCTGAGCATGGTTCCTGCAATTGCGCCGAAGACGCCTCCGGCGACGAGCTTCCAAAGAAGCTCCGGGCTTGCACCCTGCGAAAAGAAGTGTGCTCCGCTTCCGATGAGCGAGACGAGGAAGCCGAAGGCGATGTCAGTGCCGACGACTCGCGCGGGGCTGAGCGGCGTGAGGGTGAGGAGTGCGGCCGAGCCGAGCGCGCCTGCGCCCGCGGATGAGAAGCCGACTTCAGCGCCGACGGGGAGCATGAGCCAGGGCATCCAGTGGCTGCGGTCGGGGGCTTCCTCGCTGCGCTTGGCGTTGCGGAAGTGGAAGATGAGCTGCGAACCGGCGGTGCCGACGAGGATGGCGCCGAGCAGTGCGTTGAGCAAGTTCTGCGAGCCGGCGGTGATGAGGTGCTTCAAAAACATGGAGCCGATGAGCACGCCGGGCGCGCCGCCGAGGAGCATGTAGCCGAGGGTGCGCCAGGCGATGTTGCCGCGTGCGATTTGCGCGGGGACGAGGATGAGCTTGACCGCGGACGAGAACATGAGCCCGATGCCGACCGCAGCAGATGCCGGAACGCCAAGGAAGAGCACCAGCACGGGAACCGTGATGGTGCCCGCGCCCACGCCTGTGAGCGCGATGAACATGGCGATCAGGAATCCGATGAGATAGGGCATTTTAGATCCTTGGTAAAATGGCTGACTTACATTGAGCGGGCCGGCGTTGATCCGGGCCTAAAGGCCCCCCATTTCTTGGCTGCTTTTCAGGGGCCTGAAGGCCCCTGCTCCCTCCGGAATTGATGTACGCGTTGCGAAGTACGTGGCGCGTAGGTCTAGTACGTGATGCGTAGTAGATACGCAGAACTAGCTGGATGGCGCGGCTTGAATGTGGATGCCGCATTCCACTTTTTGGCCGGCCCAGCGGCCCGAACGCGGATCGTTGGGGTCAGTGGGGAGCGAGGTGCATGGTTCGCAGCCAATGGATGTGTAGCCGAGGTCGTAGAGCGGGAGGAGCGGGATGTTGAATTGCTGGCAGGCGTACCAGATGTCCCTGGTGGTCCAGTTGGCGAGGGGCGCGAGCTTGAGGACCTGCTTACCTGCGGTGAGCGTGAACATGGCGGACTCTTCAAGCGCGGTGCGGCTGCGGGCTTGCTCGCGGCGAAGGCCGGTGATCCAGACGCGGTAGTTGGCGACGGCTTTGAAGAGTGGCTCGACCTTGCGCAGCTTGCAACATTGGTCGGGAGCGGAGCGATAGAGGAGTCCTCGCTCGTTTTCCTGCTCGACGACGGTCTTTTCCGGAAGCAAGTTGATGAGGTTCAGATTCCAGTCGCGGGCGATCTGGTCGCGATATTCGTAGGTCGTTTTGAAGTGATAGCCGGTGTCGAGGAAGAGCACGGGGATGTTGGGGTCGAGCTCGAGGGCGAGCTTGGTGAGGAGCACGTCTTCGGCTTGGAAGCTGCAGGTGAGGCAGACGTCGCCGGTGCCGGTGATCTCGGCGGCAAGGGCGGTGCGGACGGCTGCGATGCGTGAGGCGACTGCTTCCTGAATGCTCTCGATTCCCTGGTTGTTGATTTCGACTGTGCTCATTTAGAGGCCTGCCTGTTCATTGGATGTGAAGACGCCGGTGCGATGGAGAAGCTGGTGGATGGCGGAGACGGCCTTCATGGTCTCGCCGGCTTCGAGGATGATTTCCTGGCCCTCGGAGCGGGCAAGGAGGATGCCGGGCTCGCCGGGGCGAACGATGATGGCGAGGATGCCGGCTTTGGTTTGGAGATCGATGACGGACTGGAAGAGCGCGGGGTCGGCGCGAAAGAGAGCGGCGTCGGGATTGAGGCGGATGGAGACGACGCCGACGGTGAAGAGGGAGCGCTCAATGGAATCGATCAATGAAAAAGGGCCGGTGAGTTCGAGGATGGCGCCGCGATGGCCCCAGCGGGACTCGCGTTCGCCTGCGGTGACGGGGCCCCAGGAGCCGGTGTCCTGGCTTTCTTCAGAGTCCGATGAATGCGACGTTCCCGTGACCATGCCGGCGGCGACGGTGCCGTTGGTTTCGGTGTCGATGAGGATGAAGGCGCCGGTGGTGCGATTGAGGGCATATCGATCGAAGGCGGCGGGACGCAGGAGCACGAGATTGACGACGCCGATGGAATTCATCTCGAGGGTGGCGGCTCCTTCGTGAGCGAGCGTTGCGACGTTGGTGCGGTGGTCGATGGAGGCAACGACTGCGGGGACGATTTGGCTGGTGTGCTTGAGGACGTAGCGGCGATTGAGTTCGAGGGGACGTTGATCCATCCAGACCAGGGAGGCTTTGACGTGGTTGGTGAGGTGGCTGGGCTGGTCGGTAGAGCCGATGAGATCGCCGCGGCTGATGTCGAGCTCGCGATCGAGGACGAGGGTGACGGAGAGCGGTGCGTGGGCGATGGGGAGATCGCCATCCCAGGTGACAATGCGCTCGACGAGGGCGGTGCGTCCGGAGGGCTGGACGGTGATGGTGTCGCCGGGGCGTACGGTGCCGGAGGCGATTTGGCCGGCGAAACCGCGGAAGGTGTGGTCGGGGCGGGTGACGCGCTGGACGGGGAAGCGGAAGGGTTCGCTGGTTGTGTCTTGAGAGCGGGGAAGCTGTTCCAACAACTCCAGGAGCGAGGGGCCGGTGTACCAAGGCATCGCGTTGGTCTTGTGGACGATGTTGTCGCCCCTGAGCGCGCTGACGGGAACGAAGATGGCGTCGACGGGATTGCCGGTGTCTTCGGCGATCTGATCGAGGACCTTGCGGAAGTCGAGCTCGATGGTGCGGAAGGTGGCTTGGTCGTAGCCGATCAAATCCATTTTGTTGACGGCGACGAGGAGGTGGCGGACGCGGAGGAGCGATGCGATGTAGGCGTGACGGCGCGATTGGACGAGGACGCCCTTGCCGGCATCGATTAGGACGACCGTGGCATCGGCGGTTGAGGAGCCAGTGGCCATGTTGCGCGTGTACTGCTCGTGACCGGGGGTATCCGCGATGATGAATTTGCGGCGCGGTGTGGAGAAGTAACGATAGGCGACGTCGATGGTGATGCCCTGTTCGCGTTCCGCACGTAGGCCGTCGGTGAGGAGCGCGAAATCGATCTGGCCGGGGGCGGTGGTGCCTTTGCCCTCGATGGATTTGACCTGGTCTTCGTAGACGGACTGCGTGTCGTAGAGCAGGCGGCCGATGAGCGTGGATTTGCCGTCATCCACAGAGCCGGCTGTGGAGAAGCGGAGGAGGTCTTTTTCGCGTTCCTGGGCGAGGAATTCGGAGATGGAGAAGTTTTCGGCGTCGACGAGCATTAGTGGGCTTCTCCGCTCAATGTGAAGAGTGTTGGTTGAGGTTCGAGGTATCCCCGGTCTGAAAATCCAGACCGGGGGCACCCGGCTGGAGTTCCATCTGGCCTGGTCTCCCCGGTCCCCAATTGCGAGGGACCGGGGGCACCCTCATTTGGAGTTGCGATGTGCGGTAATGGGCTTGTCATCAGAAGTAGCCCTCCCGCTTCTTGATCTCCATGGAACCTTCCTGGTCGTGGTCGATGATGCGGTTGGCGCGCTCAGAGGAGCGGAACTGCAGCAGCTCGGCGATGATTTCAGGGAGCGTTGTGGCGTCAGAGCGGATGGCGCCGGTGCAGGGCGTGCAGCCGAGGGAGCGCAGGCGCGACTTGACCATCTGGGGCTTCTCGCCCTTGCGCGCAACGAAGTCCTGCTCGATGGGCAGGAGCATGTCCTGTCCACCGGGCAGGGGACGAACAAACATGGGGCGCTCTTTCGCGAAGTAGAGATCGACGATGGGGATGTTTTCCGCGTGGATGTACTGCCAAACGTCCATCTCGGTCCAGTTGGAGAGGGGGAAGACGCGGATGGATTCGCCGGAGTGGATGCGGCCGTTGTAGAGGTTCCAGAGCTCGGGGCGCTGATTCTTGGGGTCCCACTGGCCGGCCTCGTCGCGGAAAGAGTAGATGCGTTCCTTGGCGCGGGATTTTTCTTCATCGCGGCGTGCGCCGCCGAAGGCTGCGTCGAAGTTGTAGTGTCGCAGGCCGTCGAGGAGGGCCTGAGTTTTGAGGAGGCCGCAGCAGCGTTTGGTGTCGAGCGCGATGGGGTTGGTGCCGGCGGCGATGGCGGACTCATTACGCCAGACGAGCAATTCGGCACCGATGGAACGCGCCATTTCATCGCGGAAGGTGAGCATCTCAGCGAATTTGAAGCCGGTATCGACGTGCATGAGCGGGAAGGGAATGGGGCCGGGGAAGAAGGCTTTTTGCGCGAGGCGCAGCATGACGGAGGAGTCTTTGCCGACGGAGTAGAGCATGACGGGGCGCTCGAATTCGGAGGCCACTTCACGGAAGATGGCGATGCTCTCGGCTTCGAGGAGTTTGAGATGGCTGAGGCGGAGCCGTGGGCTCTCTTGCGTTTCAGGGTCGCGGGATGATGAACTTTGTGGCTGGGCGATCGGCATACAGACCTCTTGGATTCATTTGCTGAGGGCCGAAGCGCAAAAAATAGGACGAGCCCGGCGGTTCAGCTGCGGGTGCGTCTTCTGGATCAGTAAGTGCTTAGGGATCAGAGACTAGCGGGGACACCCGTCGAAGATGTTCGACAGGCGACAACAGGACCGGAGGTAAGAGGCGCGGAGCATGTGTTTCATGATCTTAACAAATTTGGAGGTGGAGGACAATGCGAGGGTTGCCGTTGGTCAAGGTAGGAGCTGCCTCGGTCCTTGGCTCCGAGAAACTAGTAGCAGGTACAAAGCGGTGGTGGTGGCTGAAACTGCGCCGGCCAGCAGGAAGAATCCAGGCCCGCCGGAGTAGGATCCGTTCGATGGTGGTGGATCTGTCAGGAATACGTACATTACGAAACCCAGTATGACAATCGGACCGATGGTGAATCCCGCGGCGCCCCAGGCCCAAAGACGCCAGCCGTTGAAATTCTCGACGATGACCACGATCGGAAGAGCTACAAACCATCCCGGGAGAGACGCCACCAAGACAATTGTGGTGGAGACGATGAACCTCTCGAGATCGAAGTGAGCATCAGGGCTTCCAAGGGCCGATTGGCATGCGGCGACGGCTCCAACCAAGATTCCGCCAATAAGGACGCTGATGAAGGAGTAGAGCAGGCGTTTCCACCACGGCAACATCTCAGACAGCTCCGTAAAGCCATGATAGTCGAATCCGCTGAATGGACGCCGTCTGTAAGTCCGGCGGGGCTGAAGAGGCCCGGCCGTCTACAATTTTTGACGAGTTTAGTTGGGAGGGTTCGATGGCCGATGAGGCGCGACCGGTGGTGGATTGCGAGCAGGTGAATGCGGTTTTGACGGTGGAGGATATTGCTGCCGCGGTCGAGTTTTACACAATGAAGCTGGGATTCACGACTTCATTTGTGTGGGGCGATCCGCCGACGTATGCAGGGGTCAAGCTGGGCGCGGTGCAGATGTTTCTGCGCAAGGGGACGCCGGAACCGAAGGGATGCGAAGTGTATTTCCATGTGGGCGATGCGGATGAGTTGTACGAATTTCATCGCGTGCAGGGCGTGGAAGTTGCGACGTCGATTGGAGACCGTGAATACGGAATCCGCGACTACTCGGTGCGGGATCTGCATGGGTACTACCTGACGTTTGGACATCCGCTGTACAACCTGGGGCCAGCGATCAAGATTGAGCGGGTGGATGTGCCGGTGCGGCTTGAGAAGCGGCTTGCGGGGCTGCTGGTGGATTTGGCTGCGCACAAACGGATGAGTGTGAACAGCTGCCTTGAGGAGATGCTGCTGCATACGAACGAGGGGGTTGAGCCGCATACCAAGGCAACGCTGCGGCATATCAAGGAGTTGAGGGAGAAGCACGGGATTGATTACGACTCGCATGGGAGCTACAGATTTGTTGAGGAGTAGTGGGCTTACTCTTTCTGGTGGCGGATCCAACTCCGTGTAAATTACAAATTACATTTGAATGACAAAATTCAGAGCCCGAAAGGGGATATCATTTCGCAGCGGGCCTTTAACACTGCTGAATTGAAGTTGCCTGGTTCTCCTCTGTTCGATCGATGTGTCTCGGATTCGTTACCGGACTCGGTTCCGGCTGCGACTGTCGGGGGTTTTCTCGCAGAGGGGAGTGCGTATGTCGGAGTGGGATGACAGGCAGTATTTCTGGGTTGTCGTTTGCAAGAACCGACATTTCCACGAGCACCAGAACATCTGGTTCGGGCACAAGATTCTGCTGGGCGAGACGGACTCGCTGGCTCCTTTACCGGTGACGGAGCCGCACATCAGCGTGAAATGTGATGGATGCGGCAAAGAATATGAATACAAACTGAGCGAGATATTGAAGTTTGAGGTGGAGCCTGTGGCGTCGTTTGCGGAGCATCCGT
>JANXQR010000689.1 GCA_025353435.1 Acidobacteriota bacterium
CACCATTCTCAGCTTCCAGCATTTCGAAACCTTCAAGCGCCGCTTCTCCCAGTTTCCCATCAACGTCGAAATGATCTCCCGCTTCCGCACCGCCAAGGAACAAAAGATCATCGTCGAGCGCGTCGAACACGGCAAGGTCGATATCCTCATTGGCACCCACCGCCTGCTCTCCAAAGACATCAAGTTCCAGGATCTCGGCCTCCTCGTCGTCGATGAAGAGCAGCGCTTCGGCGTGCGCCACAAAGAGCGCCTCAAGCAGATGCGCAAAGAGATCGACGTGCTCGCCATGTCCGCTACACCGATCCCTCGTACACTGCACATGTCCCTCGTCGGCCTGCGCGACATGTCTGTCATTGAAACGCCGCCCAAAGACCGAATGGCCATCCAAACCGTGGTCGCCAAGTTCGATGAGAAGCTCATCCGCTCTGCCGTCGAACTCGAACTCGAACGGGGCGGCCAGGTCTACTTTGTCCACAACCGCGTCGAAACCATCTACGAAATCGCCTCGCGCATCCAGGAGCTCGTCCCCTCCGCGCGCGTCATTGTGGGCCATGGCCAGATGGGCGAAACCGAACTCGAGCGCGTCATGCTCGCCTTCATGAACCACGAGTACGACGTGCTCGTCGCCACCACCATCATCGAGAACGGCCTCGACATCTCGCTGGCCAACACCATGCTCATCAATCGCGCCGATCGCCATGGCCTCAGCGAGCTCTATCAACTCCGCGGCCGCGTGGGCCGCTCCAATCGCCGCGCCTATGCGTATCTACTCATCCCGCCTGAAGGCGAGCTCACCGAGATCGCGCGCCGCCGCCTCGCTGCCCTCAAGGAATTCAGCGATCTCGGCGCCGGCTTCAAAATCGCTGCCCTCGATCTCGAACTGCGCGGCGCCGGCAACATGCTCGGCGGCGAGCAGAGCGGCCACATTGAAGCCATCGGCTTCGAGCTCTACACCACCATGCTTGAGCAGGCCGTCAAGGAAATGAAAGGCGAGGCAGCCGAAGACCGTCCCACCACGCAACTCAATCTCGGCATCGCTCTGCGCATCGACGAGGGCTACGTCGAAGAAGAAAACCAGCGCCTTCGCCTCTACAAAAAAGTTGCCGGCACCAACAGCGAGAAATCCATCGCCGACCTTCGCGCCGAAATGGAAGACCGCTACGGCCCCCTCCCCGACGCCACCGTCTACTTGCTTGAAGCCGCTACGCTTCGCCTTGAATGCGAGCGCATCGGCATTGCCCAAATCGACCGCAAGCGCTCCGAACTGCAAATTCGCTTTACCGAGAACGCCACCATCGACCCGCAGCATCTCATGCGCCTGGTAGCCAAAAACGCCAAGCGCGGCGCTCAGTTCACACCCCAGGGCGTCCTCAAGTTCCCGCTAGCCTCCACCAAATCCGACGAAGTCCTGTTGGAAATCCGCGAACTAATCGCCAACCTCGCCCCAGCCCCCGTCACGGCGTGATTGGCAGCGTGCCGAGCCTTGGCTCTATCTCTCTTCCCCATAGAAGTGTCATCCCGTCGATAAACCGAAAGGCGTTGTCAAGGGCAAAGAACAGCGCGAACCTGCGTGAAGCAGATCGTGTGAGCCAGGTGTTTGGAGACCATGCTTCACGCGAGTCCTCTGCGAATCATCTTCGGTGGAATCGTGTTCCACCAGCCATCGATGCGGCCATGACCTCGGCCATGATTCTTTTACGAACATCCGGCCCGCGCCGGATGCGAGGGTGCCCACTCAAGCGCACGGTCTGGCCTCAGCCGACCACAGGATGACTCGGGCTGCCCTCGTTGTGAACCGCCGCGCGGTACGGTGTCTGGGTGCGCAGCATCCAGTAGAGCCGTACCGCCAGTTTGCGCGCCGCCGCCACCTTGGCCACACCCTTCGGCTTGCTGTGGCAGCGGTGCGCGTATTCCTTTTGCAACTGTTCGTCGTGCCGCACCGCCGACTGCGCCGCCTCCACCAGCATGGTGCGCAGAAACACGTTGCCTTGCTTGGTAATGGCGCCCAGCCGGCGCTTCGATCCCGAGCTGCGTTCGCTCGGAATCAATCCCAGATAGCTGGCCACCTGCTTGCCGCGCTTGAAGCGACGCACGTCGCCGATGGTCACCACAAACGCCAGTGCGGTAATCGGACCCACGCCCGGCTGCGTCATTAGCAGCCGCGCCTGGACGTTGGAAAAAGCAACCTGGCCCACAGCCTCGTCCAGATCCGCTACCTGTCCCTCCAGCAGCGCAAGCACCTTCAGCAAGTCCGCGCGCCGCCGGGCTGTCCAGCCTTCCAGGGGAAGCTTTTCAAAATCAGCCCTCCCCCGAACGCTCCACAGGTGACGCTTCTGTTGCATCCCCTGGTTCAACGCCAGGTGTTGCAGCTCCGTCTTCACCCGCGTCCGCATCTCCACCAAACGATGGCGATGAAGCAACAACTGCCGCTGATCACGCTCGCTCTGGCAAGGAACCCAGATCCGTGGAAACCGCTTCTCCAGCAGCAGCGTCAGAATATGGCCCGCATCGCGCTTGTCGGTCTTCTGCCTGCGAACATAACTGGCACGAATCTGCGCCGCATCCCCGATCCACAACTCATGGCCCAACTGCTCCATCAGCCGTTCAAACCACAACGAGTTCCCCACCGACTCCATACCCACCAGCACCGGCGACTCCAACTCCCGGTAAAACCGTTCCGCCTCGCCACTGGCATGAAGCAACTTCAACTCCCGCACCTCCCCGCTCACAACATCCAAAATCGCCACCTGCTGGAAGCTGGGATGAAAATCACACCCTACAATCTTCATAAGGCTCCTTTGCTCCCGCATCAGGCTTGGTCTCCAAACAACCAAAGTCTAATCAAGGACGCCATCGGAGCCTTCCGGTTTATTCAATCAAGCGAAGCGTTTTTCAGCGGAGCCGAGGGATCTGCTTTTGTTTTGTCGGATAACCCGCGAATCTCACTCCAACCAAATCGAATTCGCTGAGCCTCACCTCTTCCCCTTCGCCCCATTCACCGCTACCGCGGCCTTCACCAGCGCCTTGAACGCGCGCGCATCCACCTTCTCCCCTTCGTGTACATCAATCGCCCTTCGCGTGTTCCCTTCCAGGCTTGAATTGAACAGGCCCGACGGATCCGGGACCTTTGCCCCCTTGGCGAACGTGAGCTTCACCACGTTCTTGTACGACTCCCCAGTGCACACAATCCCGCCATGCGACCACACCGGAGTGCCCATCCACTTCCACTCCTCCACCATCTCGGGATCGGCTTCCAGAATCAGCGACCGCATGCGCGCCAGCGTCTCCCCGCGCCACCCCTCCAGTTCGAGGATCCGCCGATCAATCAGCCGGGAAGCCGCTTCCCCGCTCGCTTGCTCACTCATGCTCATGTCTCGCCTTTCCTTTCACCGAGGACACCCTTAGGCAATGTTCGCTGCTCTCGTCGATACGGCCCTGCCGTTCCTCGCCGGAAACAAAACACCGACGATGCGGCTTTCCGGTCGCAGCGCCCACGATGCCACACAAAAACCAGTGATGAAGAGCGGCGCGATCATGTGAAATCCGTAAGCACCGTATCCGCCCACCGCCACGCACGATGCCGCCGCTCCTGTCAGGTCAAAGAAGATCCCCGCATACGCCCATTCCTTGAGCCGCGGAAATCTCGGCACCAGAATGGCAATGGCTCCCAGCGCCTTCCAAAACCCCAGGATGGCAAAAAAGTACATCGGGTAGCCAAGCTGCGGCACCGTGCCATGGGGGTTGCCCAGATATTGTGCGATCTGCCCCACACCGCCGCTTCCGATGGGAAGCGCTACGAGAATGGTCATCGTCCAATAAACAATGGATTTTGCTTTCATGGTCAGTTCGCCTCTCCGGCCACGCGCTCCAGCTTG
>JANXQR010000832.1 GCA_025353435.1 Acidobacteriota bacterium
TGGTTGAACATGTCGTAGGTCATTTGCCCGGTGAAATCGCCAAACTCGCCCATAGCGTCCCAGAGGTGAATCTGGAATCCGCCCAACCCTGGTTCAATCGGCGACAACACATCGACTCCACCGCCTGTATCTTGTTCGCCATTCAGTGGGAAGTCATCCTCGAAGACCATCACGGAGAATTTCCCAGGCTGGAAAGGCGTGGGCTGCGTAATTACCGTGACGGGCGCAAACGTGCCTGTGCAGGTGGCGCCCGCCGCGCAGGGGGCGGCAATTGGAGCACCTCCCATGCCATGGCCGCAGGAGGGTGCGGCGGCACCAGCGTTGGCGGATCCGTTCTGGCAAGCTCCACCCGAGTATCCGTACGCGAACGGGTTGGCCGCGTCACCCGGCAAGATGGAAATGTAGTAGCGCTTGGTGGGATCGAGCGCAACCGCGCCGGGAAGAACGGCAGTCAGGCCATTTCCAGTGGTATCAGGCCTGCACTGGCCATTGCCCACATCGCAAACAACAGGATCGTGCGTACCCGTCGCCGGGTTGAATGCCGTCTGTCCGCCTTCGCAGGACATCGGTCCAGTACAGCCTTGCGCGATGTAGGGCATGTAACTTGTGTGGAAGTTGGTTCCCAGCGTCGGAACAACACCCACAGCTCCTCCGAAACCCGTAATGCTCGATGTCGGGCAGCCCGCCGGCGGTGGATTCGTCGTGCAATTTGGGTCGATGTAGAAGGTGCGGTCTTCCTCAATGATCCACCGATAGTCGGTAATGAGGGTCTTCTTATCCTGCCCGTCAAGCACCTTGACAGCCAGATTGCTGCCGGCAGGGAACACCAGCGTTACGGTCGTGGCCGCGCTGAGCGCGCCATGGGAGTTCTTGGCCTGAAACGTGAATTGATAACTGCCCGCGTTTGGCGCTACCGCTGTGAATCCGCCATTCGCATCGGCAACTACAGTAAGCCCGGTTGCTGAAATGCTTGTCGGCACCACGGTAAGAGGCAGATTCGCCCCGTCTTTGCAATTCGCCAGAACGCCAGGCGTCTTGATAGCGAGATACGTGGCAATATTTGCGCTGAAAGCAGAGGCGGTGCAGGCAACGCCGCTGTCCACAATGTTCGATGCACCCAGTGTTACCGAAGCACTAAGTCCGGATGAGCAGATTCCTGCCGTTACAGAGCCATTCGCGCAATAACTGAACGAATCGCTGGTAGCGGTTCCTGTCGGAACATAAGTGAACGTTCCATTCCGGTTGAGAGTCACCGTCCCGTTGGCCGCCGGCGCAAGCAGAGTGACACCGTAGACATTAGTGTCGTTGGCGATCACTCCCTTGGACGGATCAGAGACCGTTAGCGTGATACCCGCAGCCAACGCGTTGTAAGTGTCGGCCCGGGCTACGGCCGCTGAAAACGCGGGGTCGGCGGGTGCTGCGGTCTTGTTGATGGAAATGTAGCCCTGCATGCCGGCGTCATGCGCGGTTGCATTCCCTGACAAGCTCAGCTCGCGATCATACACAGGAAGTGCGCTTGTATAGAGTGCGGCACCAGTCGTAGTTTGCCCGTTGATGATGACATCGTAAGTCTTACCCGCGGCCATGAACACTTCGCTCTTGACCTTGGGAACGCCGGGGAGTGCGTTGCCATCTTCAGCGACGATCTTGAACCCGGTAACCACCGGATTTGTGGCTCCCGTTGCGCCTGCCACCTGCGATCCAACGATCGCCGGAACGTGCATCCGCAATCCGGCGTTCACCATGCGCACTAACACTGACCCAGTTGTGCCTGTTGCGGGCGCAATTGAAGAAGGCGAAATCGAGAATACCGAAGCCGAGGCGCTAGTCTTGCTAAACGCCACGCCGTTGATCATGTAGTAAAGAGGCGTGTAGTTCACCGTTGGCGGGTAGCAGGTCTGGTAGACACCAACTCCCGCAGCTGAATTACCGCAGCCTCCGGGCTGGCCTGACCACACCTTCGTCTCTGTGAATCCGGCAGTGTTGACAGCGGTGTTCACTGCGTTATTCTGCACAGGGTCGATTTCGCTGAATTCCAAAGGAAGTTCTGCATCATACGGGACCGCGCAGGAGGCAGGCGCGACGCCTGCTGCGGCCACAAATCCATAGGCGCAGCCAGGCGCCGTCTCAAGGCCGGCCGCCGCCGTGGGCGGACCAGTGACCACCAGGATTCCGTAGAGTCCCATTGGAACTTGAATCGATGGATGAGTGCCGGACTCAAGCAGGTAAGTGCCTGGCTTAAGGGCTGGCCAGTTGAGCGCCGTCGTCGCACCTTCAGCCACTTCTGTGGCGAACGACTGGACGCGTGGGCCTTGCGGCGGAGGGACATTTGTCGCCCCGGTATTCGCCGAAGGCCATGTGACACCCTGTGTGTCGTGAGTTGGGCTTGCGGTAGTCGTCCTCGCCGTACCCAGTCCGCCTCCCACCTGTCCCAGGATCATGATCGACGTAGGCACTGTGTTCGCGGTCGACGCGCCCGTAGGAGTGAATGTGAGGCTGTTAGTAAGGTTAATGGTCAGGCTCGCCGTACCCGCTGTGCCCGTAGCAACGGTGATCACAACCGGAGACCAATTGGCCGACGGTGTTACCGCATACGTTGGATTCAACGAGGAGCAGGTAGCGCTGGCCACTGTGCCGCAGGAGTATCCCCACATCGGCACCACGGAACCGTCAGGCAAAGTGGTGGTGGTGGGCGCCGCAGTCAGGCTCACTGATCCGGCGGTCTGCGCTCCGGCAACGCCCGCTCCAAGAAGGAGAACAGTAGCTCCCTGAACAGCTGTCTTCAGAATCGCTTTGAAGTAGGTCAATCGCATCTCTGTTCTCCTTACTAATTGTTTTCGTCGATTACGAATTCCCGGGAATCAACCAGCATCATCATCAGCATTCCGCCGGGGAACACGTTGTTCGTTGTGATTTCGCGCTCATTGTGCGAGTGCCACATGTAGGCCCAACCACGCTCGTTAGCAGGATTCGCCTGCGTGTTGAAGGGCTGCAGTGTGGTGCATGGGGAAGACCTGGCGCCGCCTGTCGTACCGCTGAGACACGCTTGGTTCCCGCCGCCGCGGAGGGTCGCGTCCGGCCCCAGATAGGGCGTACCGCCGTACCATGCGCCGTTGGTAAAGATGTTGGGATCAGGCAGCGTGGCCGGCCCGCCCGCGGCAACATCGCCGAATGGAGCGGCTTCAAGAGGCTTGTTATGATCCTGGCACCACTCGAAGTAGTTGATTGCCGTGGGGGCTGAGGTGTTGTAGCCATTGGCGTCCGCCGTGCACGACAGCTTGGCGTTCGCGTCAGTCGATGTTGGGTTGTGTCCGTACGCGTCCCAGTTCAATCCTCTGCCGGTGAAGTAGAAGATGCCGTCGAAGGCCTCGCCTGGAGTCGTATCCGTGTTGAACATCAATTGGCCGGCGAGGTCGGCTCCGTCCGGAGCGAGAATCAAGTTTCCATCCCTGCCCAAAATTCGCACATGGTTCGCGTGTTCGTGGAACGGATGTTGCCAGCGTCCCTGGCCGATCGCACGGATCAATGTCAATTCACCCAGATGCATGTGAGGATTGCCGTTGTAAGGTTGGTGCGGATACTCTGCCGCAAAGTTGGCATCCATATCGTCCGGCATGGAGCGGCCGTTAATTATGAAGTACGTGGGATGGTAAGGTTCAGTCGGCACATTGAGGCTGCAACCCACCGCTCCCGCAGTGCAGCCTACCAAAGCCGTAACCTGGGCCAGCGCCGCGTTGTGAATCCTTGGATCCATCTCTGCCCACTGGAATAGGTATTCGCGGTCGTAGCATGTCCGGGGATTGTCGTACGCCGCCGAAGAGAGCCGGAAATCCGTTTCTTTCCAGAACGCTTGAGCTGCCGCATTATTGCCGGGATTTGTCGCTGGCAGTCCTGCCGAACAGACACTTGGAACGGCGTTTGGAAGCACAATGACCGCGCCGTACAGGCCCATCTCGACCTGAAGATCACTCTGGCTTCCGCTGTAGTACGCATGCGTGCCCGGTGACGATGCTACAAACGAATAGCTCACTGTGCCACCGTTTGCTGCCTCCTGCGTCAGTGTGCCGACCACTCCACCCGTGGCAGTGACGTTAAATCCGGGGAACAGGATTGAGGTGTTGCCTACCGGTGTGGGTAGATTGTTGGTCAGGTTTACAG
>JANXQR010000850.1 GCA_025353435.1 Acidobacteriota bacterium
CCACCTTGAGATACTCAAGCGGGCTGCGGCCCGCTGCCGTCACCCATCCGCAATCCATCTCCATAACTACCAATTTGGGTTCGGTGCGCTTCAAAAGCTGGTCATAGAACACCACTCCGTTTTCCTTATCGAACTCGCCCATGTGGTTGTGGTACCCAAACTGCATTCCAGCCGATTTCACCTTCGCGCCGATACGATTGAACTCATCCGATACCCAGTTCCAGTCATCCAGCGTCATCGGTCCCTTGGCCGCAGGGTCGCGGTGCATGGGCGAAGAACAAACCATGTATTGAAGGCCGATCTTCTTTCCATATTCGATCAGCTCATCTTCTTTCTGCTTCAGCAGGGGCAGCGGATGATGCGTGCTGATACAGCGCAGCCCTGCCAGATCCATCGCGGCCTTCCACTCGACAGCCGTCTTGTTGTAGTAACCCGCCGCTTCCACGTCCTTGTAACCAGCCGCAGCCAGTTGGTGCAGCGTGCCATCAAAGTCTTTCGGCAGCAAGTCGCGAACCGAATAAAGCTGCAAGCCGATGGGCATGGGCAACGGATCGGCCGCGAGCTTTCCCGCACCTGCAAATGCTGCTGCGGCAATCACGCCCGATGTTCTCAAGAAATCTCTGCGCGAAGAACGATTCATCAACGAATTCTCCCAAGGAATGGTTGCTAGCTCTTGATGGTCTGCGAGGCCGCGTCCCACGTTGCTGCGCCGCGATGAAAGTACGAGTGATTTGCCATGTGGCATGCGACTGCCGCGTTGTGCCCGAAAACTTCGTCTTCGGTGACGTGCTCCCGCGTTTCTACCGCCCGAAAAAAGCTGGCCAAATGGTCGGCGGTGTCATCGTACCCCGGCGGCACCGAATACGTCTCCACCATCCCCGGAGCGGCTCCCTGATCGGGATGGGCCGTGTGCCATTCATCGAGATACTGCTTCTTCGACTCGGCGGTCCAGCCATTCAGAGAATACCCCTCCGGCTGTGGACGCGTATCCTGCGGCGTCACGGTGACCGTATTGCCGTTGATCATCAACGTCGCCTCGCGGCCGTAAAAGACAGTCAGGTCTCCGGCAGAATTGTTCTGGTTGCAGTGCAGGCTTACCGTCACGCCGGGGTAATCGTAGAGGGTCGCAAGAAGATCGGGATAATCGCGGCCGTCCTTGAAGTGCGTCAGGCTGCCGGTCGAGTAGGCTCGTGAAGGAATCGTGTTGACACCGCTCACGCGCTGCATGCCCGAGAGCAGATGCACGAACAAGTCTCCCGCAACGCCCTCTCCGTAATCAGCAAAGCAGCGCCAGCGAAAGAACCGCGCTGCATCAAAGGGAAGCTGGGGGGCATCGCGAAGCCACGTAGTCCAATCGATCGTGTCCGGACTCGCATCCGGCGCAATTGGGTAGACCCAAGCGCCTGAAGGCGAATTGCGGTCGGTGTGCCCCTCAATTAGGGTCACTTCGCCGAGACGTCCAGACTTGTAAATCTCCGCAGCCTTTTTGTACGCGATGTTGCTCACTCGCTGGCTGCCCGCGGCAAAGGTCCGCTTGTTCTTCTGAACCGCAGCCACCATTGCCGCGCCGTCCGCGACGTTGTGCGACATGGGCTTCTCGCAATACACGTCCTTACCCGCTTCGACGCAATCCAGGACGACGCGCCGATGTTGAAAGTCTGCCACCGCGACCACGACTGCATCCACATCTTTGCGATCGAGCAGCGACCGGTAGTCGCGCGTAGTCGGAATGTCAGATCCGTATGCCTCTTGCCCGGCCTTCTGATGCATCGTGTACAAATCCGCCGTGCCCACGCACTCGGCGCCGGTGACCTTGCGTGCCGAACGAAGCAGATCACATCCTCGAATGCCTGTGCCGATCGAAACGAAACGGATCTTCCGCCCCGTGGCAGGCTGCTCCTCCGGATGTAGCACCTGAGCCTGCAGAATACTGGCTCTGCCCGCCACGCCGGCAGCTGCAGCGGCCGCCGTGCTCAAACGCACAAAGTCTCTGCGTGAAATTGATTGCGTCATCCCCACCCTCAATGCGTGCAGCCAATTCTCGCTCTCGACGCCATACGCTGTAAAGAAATGGCGGGAGTGCGAGGGAGCTCGAACCATTGTTTGGTAAGCATTGTCGAAGTGCGCCCTTCAACGTACTATGGGCAACGTGCAATCGTAGAAACCAAGCGAGCCCGAAAGGCGATGACACCAATGCAGCTTCGGCCGAGATCAAAAAGTTGGTTTCTCCTCAAACAATTCTCCTTCGCGACGATTGTTTCGACTTGGATTGTATGCGCGGGCATTTGTCCTCCTCAATCGCCAGCGCAACACGTGCCATCCCCAGATTTTGGTCCGAATGTTCTTATCCTCAATCCCGCCATGGCTCCCGCTTCAATGCAGCAGCAAATCGACAAGATTTACGCCGTGCAGCTGCATAACGAATTCGGCACTGAACGGAACGCAATTCTATTTCTCCCGGGCGAATATCACGTCGATATCCCCGTCGGTTTCTACACGTCATTAACAGGGCTCGGCGCATCGCCTGATGCCGTACACATCATCGGGAATGTTCATGCAGACGCCAGCCTTCCCCACAACAACGCCACCTGCACATTCTGGCGCGCCGCCGAAGGCCTCTCCGTTACGCCCACCGGCGGCACCATGCAATGGGCCGTCTCGCAAGCCGTGCCATTCCGCCGCATGCACATCCTCGGCAACCTGGTGCTGCACCAGAATCATGGTTGGGCCAGCGGAGGTTGGATCTCTGACTCACTCATCGACGGCACAGTAGACTCGGGCTCCCAGCAGCAATGGCTTTCACGCAACGCAGAGTGGGCCAACTGGACGGGATCCAACTGGAACATGGTCTTCGTCGGCGTCAATCATCCGCCCACGGGCGACTGGCCATCGCCGCCCTTCACTAAGGTCGCCGCGACCCCCATCATCCGCGAGAAGCCGTTCCTCCAGGTAGATTCGCGGGGCCGCTGGAGCGTGGTGATTCCCGAACTCCGCACCAACACCACGGGCATCACGTGGCATGGCGGCAGCACTCCCGGCCGCACAATCCCATTGGATCGCTTTTACATCGCGCATCCCGCCGACACCGCCGCTGCAATCAATGCGGAGCTGGCTCATGGCAAAAACTTGCTCCTCACGCCAGGAATCTACGCGATCACGGAGCCCATTCAAGTCACTCGCTCGAACACTGTCGTGATGGGCATCGGCTTCGCCACGCTGAAGCCCGTCAGCGGCACCGCCGCCATGACCACCAGCGACGCCGACGGAATTATTCTCTCCGGCCTGTTGTTCGATGCCGGCGAGATGAAGTCGCCTGTGCTCCTTGAGGTTGGGCCAGAAGGCGGCCACACAAATCACGCCAAGAATCCCCTCTCTCTGCACGACATCTTCTTCCGCGTCGGGGGCGCCGGTGTCGGCAGTGTGGAAGCGAACCTCCGCATCAACGCCAACGATACGCTGATTGACCACACCTGGATTTGGCGAGCCGATCACGGCAACGGTGTGGGATGGGACCAGAACCTCAGTGCGAACGGGCTCATCGTGAACGGGGACCGCGTCACCGCTTATGGGCTTTTTGTCGAGCATCACCAGCAATACCAGGTGCTCTGGAACGGCGAAGCCGGCCGAACCTATTTCTACCAATCAGAAATTCCGTACGACCCGCCGGATCAGCCTGGCTTCACCAGCGCCGCCGGAGTCAACGGCTGGGCATCCTACAAGGTAGCCGACAAAGTGACCACCCACGAAGCCTGGGGGCTCGGCGTCTACAGCGTCTTTCGAAAGCCTGACGTGGCGCTCACGCGCGCCATTGAAGTGCCGGTCAAGCAGGCGGTGCGATTTCATCACGCCATGACCATCGCCCTCGACGACAAAGGCGAAATCACGCACGTGATCAACGACATCGGCGAAGCAGCGAAACCTAAGCCGCGATCCACGCCTCGCGTGACCGAGTTTCCGTAACCAGCGCCATATCAAAGAGCCGGATCGCAGAGGCATGAAACAATAGCCAAGTAAACGCCATGACCCAAGACATTGACCCGGAAATCCTCGCTGCTCCTGAAACCGCTCCCGAAGTTGAAGAGCCTCGCGAAACCACGGCACTAGCGTCCGAAGTCTCCGCAGACGTGCCATTCGACGAGACTCTGATCGAAGCTCCATCCAGCCAACTCACGGCCGAGCCGCTTGCTGAGCCTGCGGTTGCCGAACCCGTAGCCGTCGCACCGGCCATTGAAAACGTCGCCGTTCCGATCGCGAACCCGAAGCCAGCTCCCGCCGCTGAACTCGCTCCAGAACCGCCACCGGAGCCGACGGAAAGCTTCGCTGACGCTTTGGCCCAGTTCGAAAAGGCGCATCCCAAGCGGCGGAGTTCCGAAGGCGGCGCTTCGCAGATTCAGGCCACGGTCATCTCCATCACTGCCGACCAGGTCTTCCTTGATGTGGGCTACAAGATCGAAGGCGCCCTGCCCCGCACTGCGTTCGAAAACAATGCGGACAAGGTTGTCGCAGGCCAGATATTTCCCGTCTCCATCACCGGGCGCAATGAAGAGGGCTACTATTCGCTCTCGCGTTTCAAGGTGGCACAGCCCAAGGACTGGACGGCGTTCGAAGAAGCTTTCGCGCAGAAACTTGCCGTGGTGGGCACTGTCACGGGCGTCGTCAAAGGCGGTGCAACCGTCGATGTTGGCGTGCGCGCATTCATGCCGGCCAGCCGCAGCGGCACGCGCGACGCTGCAGAGCTCGAAGCCCTCGTCGGCCAGCAAATCACCTGCCGCATCACCAAGCTCGACGT
>JANXQR010000005.1 GCA_025353435.1 Acidobacteriota bacterium
CCGTCATAGCACTTGAACTGAGATTGGTTCGGAAGCGTATGAGTCGGCGTGCCACCGTTGTTGTAAAGATCCAACCACTGGGGCTGACCCTTGATCGCGAACCAGAAGTAGGGATCCTGGCTGGTGCTGGTAGCGCTCGAATCAGTTCCCTGGCCAGGGCAGTTCATATACGGAACACCGTCCGAACGGAATCCCTGCGCCCAGTCATCGAAGCTGGTGGTCTCTGTGTGATCGACCAGCGAAAGTGTCTTCGTTATGCCATCGGCAGCAACGCCTTCTTTGTAGAGATTGATCCTTACGTGCGGGACCAATGGCTCCCACGAGTTCTGGAACAAGTGTTGCGGATCGTCGAATGGACGAGTTGAAGAGTAGATGACGTGTCCGTGGATACCGCCGTTTTCGCCGGAAGCGAACGGCTTCTTGCCAAACTCGAGGAACGAATTCTGTCCTGAGAATCCCTGCCATCCCTCGGTTTCCACCCACGCCGGATCGACGCGACCGGTCGAGTGGTTTCCTACGTCACTGGGCTTGGGTCCGTTTGCAATCGAGGTGCTGCTGCAATCGGCGCCTTCCGCGCAATAGGCCGCACCCGGGACTGACAGGCTACCAGGAAGCGGATTGGGCTCATAGGTATTTGCCAGGTTCGCGGCGGTCGTTGAGCTTCCGCATGGCTTGGAGTTCAGGCTTGCACCGTTGCACGGGGAGCCGCCCGGCGAGGTGTTATCATCCGGACCGCCCGCGTCATAGACCACGTGAGTGCCGGTGTTCTTGTAGCGGGTGTTATCGGTCTCGATCACGTACCAGTTGAACAGCGGGAACACCTCGTTGAAGGCAGCATAGCCGTTCAGATCGGTGTTGTTGCGGTTCGAGTAGCTGCCGTCGCGGAAGCGAATGTTGGTCTTGACAAGCGGCAGTCCAGGCTTGGCACTGGTCGATACACCGCTGCCATCCGTATCAAGGAAGGTGCGGGTATAGATGTCGGCCTGCCACTGGTGCACTGCAACCTCGCCCATGTCCAGGACCGGCTTGCAATTCACGGGAGGTGCGGGAGTAATGGACGTCGTTCCGGCGTCACATAGTCCGACCGCCGTTGTGATTCCGTCAACCACGTGATCATTCCACTGGTCGAACGTGCTGATCTTCCAGTTACCTGCGGGGACTCCGGTGAAATCGAAGTTCCCTTGGTCGTCGCACTTTTGGAAAGCGAAATCCGCGCCATCCGGATCGCCCAAGCTGATGTAGCACTGGGTAAACCCGAACGCAGTGTGATCTCCGCTGCCGTAGAGCCGTTCATCCGGCGTGCGGCTCATGCGCGCAGTTGTAACGTGTCCTTTGACCTCATGCGTACAGTCGGCGCCGGCAATAGCGCACATTCCGGTTTCACGATCGTTGATGATCTTGGGATTCGCGAAGCCGATGACGACGTGGTATCCCGCGGGTCCAAACTCCTGGAAGTACCCTGGCTCACCGATGCGCATGAACGAGTCGTGAGCCTTTTGACCGTCCAGCGTATTGGTTTGGAGCCACTCTTCGCCTGCTGCAATACGGCTGGCGCCTGCGTTTGCAGTGATGCCGTATCGTCCAGGATAGAGGTTTTTCACCACAACCTGGCCGGCGAGCGGGGAAAGCGTCTTGCCATCCGACTCATACTTCGGGCAGGTAATAATCATGCCAACAATCCCGTTCTGACTGGGATTGCCCGCCTGAGAAGCCTGCGTGGCTTGACCCGAAATCGGACATGCGTCCAGCTTCGTCACAGGATCGAGTGTGCCCGCGAGGCTGTTGCTCAGGGGCATGTTGAACATGTCATAGGTCGGCGTGCCGGTTGAATCGCCGGTGCCGCCCGCATTGTCCTGAATCGTGATCTGAAACCCGCCGAGACCGGGCTCTTCAGGCGAGAGTGTGTCGATGCCGCCGCCTGTATCAATTTCGCCATTGAGCGGGTAGTCATCTTCAAACACCAATGCCGAAAGCGTGGCAGGTGGATACGGACTCGGTTCCGTCAAAACGGTGATCGACTGGCCGCTATGCGTTCCGTTGGCAACAGTTGGGATAGGAGCGCCGCCCATGCCGTGGCCGCAATGTCCAGCACCAACACCCGCTGCCGAACAGTCAGGCGCGCCCGCGTATGCGTTGATGAACGGCTGCGCGGCATCACCCGGCAGCACTGAGAGATAATAGCGCTTGGTCGGATCCAATGCCACATCGCCCGGGAAGCTGGGCGTCTGCGGCGGCACAGCCACACCCAAGACAGTCTGGTTGGCTCCGCACGACACAGCACCTGTGCAGCCCGTCGCGATCATGGGCATGTAACTGGTGTGGAAGTTGACGCCAAAGTTGAAGGTGCTCGCAGGGCAGCCTACAGGAAGCGGGTTCTGCGTGCACTTCGGGTCGACATAGTACGTGCGATCTTCTTCGATGATCCAGCGGTAGTCAGAGATCGTTGTAGTCTTATCATTCCCGTCGAGAACCGTAACGTTCAGATTGCTCCCGGTTGGGAAGGTCAAAGTGACGGTAGTGGCAGAGGTCGCAACGGTTCCCTGTGAGTTCTGTGCCTTGTAACTGAATGTGTAGGTGCCTGCTGAAGGAACGCTAGCCTTGAAGGCGCCGTTCGCGTCAACGGTGAGTGTGAGTCCCGAGACCGGCGTTACGCTTGCCGCGTTCACCGTAAGCGGGAATCCCTTGACATCCGTGCAGCCCGCCAGTACGCCGGGAGCATTGATCTTCAAGCTCGTCGCCAGTTTCGAAGCAAACGCCCCCGCCGGGCACAAAATGCCGGATGCTGACTCAATGGCTGCTGGGTTGAGTGTGACGGTCGTACACGTTGCGCCGCTTGTCGCGCCGTTTCCGCAATAACCGAATGTGTCGGAGCCACTCCATGTGGGGCCTGCAACGTAAGTAAAAGTACCATCGGTGTTGAGAGAGACAGTGCCCTTGGTTGGCAGCGTCGTAACTTTCACGCCAAGTACGTTCAAGTCATTTCCGAGGACACCTTTACCGGGATCCGAGATCGTCAAAGTCTGTCCCGCGATCACGGACGGGTATGTGTCCGGGTTCGCCTGGGCAGTAGCATTAGGCAGCGGAAGAGCTGCTCCATTAATGCTGATGTACGCCAGCATACCCGCGTCACGTCCGACTGAGTTGCCTGACAGGCTCAACTGGCGATCGAAAATCGGGAGTGCCGTTCCGGCCGTCGGCGCTTTGATCATTACGTCATACGTTTTGCCGGCCGCCATGAATACTTCGCTCTGGATACGCGGCACACCGGGCAACTTGTTTCCGTCTTCAGCAACCAGCGTGAACCCGCCCGCCCCAACAGCTGACGTCGACAGTGAAGAAGGTTGCGCACCCACGATTGTGGGAACGTGCATGCGGAGACCCGCATTGACCATCCGCACCATTACGTCTCCGGTTACGCCCGTCGCCGGGGTGGTCGGAAACAGCGATGTGGCGGTGTGCGTCTTGTCAAACGCTACGCCATTGATCGCGTAATACAGAGGTGAGTAATTCACCACAGGTGGGTAGCAATTTCCCGCATTGACTGTTGCCGGGTTGCCGCATCCACCAGGCTGCCCTGACCAAACTGCGGTCTCGCTGAAGCCAGGCAATGTGACCGCCTTGGCGACAGCGCCATTCTGCACAGGGTCTATTTCGCTGAAGATCAGCGGAATGTCCGCGTTATATGCCACGCCAGGATAGGCCGTGCCGGCAGTCGCGCCAGCCGGAGCCGCGGTCACCACCACAATGCCATAGAGTCCCATGGGTCCCTGGATTGAAGGGTGAGTGCCGGACTCCAACAGATAAGTACCGGGACGCAACGCATTCCACGTCAAGGGTGTCGAGGTAGTCGCGCCATTCGCAACCTCAGTTCCGAACGACTGCACGCGATCGGCCTGCCCAGGAGGAGTAAATGTCGGGCCTGCGTTGGCGATCGGCCACGTAGTCCCCTGGGTGTTGTGGGTTGGACTCGGCTTTTTGGTGGCGTCGGTTCCGAGCCCGCCGCCGAGTTGGCCCACGATTGTCAGCGATGTGGGCACCGGGGCGGGCAGATTGTTGGTCAGGGTGATGGACAGTTTCGTTGACGGTCCAGTGTACGGAACGGTGATTACGACTGGAGACCAGACGCCTGCCGTTGCGGTCGGGTTAAGTGCGGCGCAAGATCCACCTGTAGCTGCACCGCAGGTGTATCCCCACATCGGCACTCCCGAACCATCGGGCAGACTGGCGGTCGCAGGAGCGGCCGTCAAAGTGACGGTCGTCTGCGCACTCGACATGCCTGCGCCAAAGAGGAGAACAGCTGCTCCCCGAGCTGCTGCCTTGCCTATTGCTTTAAGAGAGTTGATTCGCATTTCTATTCTCCTCAGTACTAGTTGGTCTCGTCGATTACGAATTCCCGGGAATCGATAAGCATCATCATCATCATTCCGCCGGGAAACGCATTGTTAGTTGTAATCTCGCGCTCATTGTGCGAGTGCCACATGAATGCAAAGCCTGCTTCACCGCTGGGAGAGTTCGCGATCGTACCAGAGGGCGGAGTCGAACCAGTGGTACCCACCGCGCGCCCAGTCGCATTCGGACCCAGATACATGCTGCCGCCATACCACGCGCCATTGGTCAAAATGTTGGGATCTGGCAGCGTAACAGGACCGCCGGCTGCAACATCGCCGAACGGTGCGGCCTGGACCGGCTTGTTGTGGTCCTGGCACCATTCGAAATAGTTGATTGCGGTCGGATCGCCGGTGTTGTAACCGTTGGCATCAGGCACGCAAGGTAACTTCGCGAGCGGATCGGTTGAAGCTGGATTGTGTCCGTACATATCCCAATTCAGACCTTTGCCCGTGTAGTAGAAGATTCCGTCCATCGCCAGGCCTGGAGTCGTTGTGGTGGTAAACAACGCGGGCCCTGCGAGCGACGTTCCGTCAGGCGAAAGAATCAGGTTGCCATCGCGTCCCAGGATGCGAACGTGGTTGGCATGTTCATGGAACGGATGCTGCCAGCGGCCTTGGCCGACGATGCGCAAAAGCACCATCTCGCCTGGATGCATGTGTGGATTTCCGTTATAGGGCTGGTGCGGAAAGTCCACGCCGTAATTCGGCTCCATATCGTCTGGCATGGAACGCCCATTGATCATGAAGTAGGCCGGATGGTATGGCTCTGTCGGAACCTGAAGGACACAGGTCGCCGGCGTCGCTGATACTGCGCATGCACTTACCTGGCTCTCGGCCTGAATGTGGATATTCGGGTCAATTTCCGAGAATTGGAAGAGGTATTCGCGGTCGTAGCAGGTCTTTGCGCTATCGTACGCAGCATCCGCGAGCCGGAAGTCCTTTTCCTTCCGAAAGCTTTCGGCGGCCAGATTCGATGCGAAAACGCCAGCGGTGCACGAAGCCGGTACGCTCTTCGGCAATACTATGACGGCTCCGTACATACCCATCTCGACCTGAAGGTCGCTCTGGGTGCCGCTATAGTACGACCGTGTACCCGGTGACGACGCCAGAAATGAGTAAGTCACTGTGCTGCCGTGCGCGGCCTCCTGAGTGATTAGCCCAGCAGTGCCGCCAGTGGTCGTCACTTGAAAGCCGGGGAACAGGATCGATGTGTTCCCCGCCGATGCAGGAAGGTTATTGGTCAGCGTAACCGATACGCTATCGCCTTCCGTCACGATAATGGTGGGCCCGGGAACTTGCATTCCCGGGCAACCGGTCGACGGCGGTGTCATGGCTGAAGGAGCCCAGCCCGTAGGCTGGGTGCTACAACCGTAGCCCCAAGAGTAGACTGACTGTCCATCCGGCTGAGTCAGGTATGCCGGTTGTGCAATCAAGCTGAAACTCGGTCCCGTTATGCCAGGAGCAGCAGCGTGAGCGACGGTGGCAAATATAGCCATTCCCACCACTGCCCCCAGAACCAACCGCATCTTCAATAATGCATTCTTCATATTCGTCGACCTCATCGCTGCCTTCCTAATTGACGTGCACTTCTGTCATCAACCCGCCGAAGTTCTCTGCGTCGTTGGACAGGTGGTCAAGATTTGGTGTGTAAAGGTAGTAGGTGCCCGGCGGAACACCCGTGCTGTCCAGAATCACGTCGAGCGATTCGCCGCCCGCCAGAGTGATGGAATTGGTGTTGTAGTACAGGTTGTTTCCCTGTTGGTCACGAAGCAGCTTGGCGTTGTATCCGACAACCGTCATCGGAATCCCCAAGGATGCCAACGTCTGGTACTCCGTCACGTCCAGATCGGAAATGCGAAGCAGAGCTTTCTGTCCAGCCGTCAGGTTGATGATGGAGGGCAGTGGCTGCGAGAAATGGCTCGAGCCATCTGCGGTCTGCGTCTGCATCGGGCCGGCCGTCACCGTGTCTGGATAGCTGCGACCGTTCAACAGGAAGTACTTGTCCTTCATGTCAGCGAAGCCTTCAGGATTAAACGTCATGCCGACAAAATGGAAGTTGGGGTCGAAGCCGTGAATCTGCAGAGGATACTCAACGTCATACTGTGTCGAGCCGTCGCCGTCGTTGTAGGCATACATCTTTGTCTGCACGCCATTTGAGTAACCACCGGTGGAACCGTTATCCCCACTGATCGGCAGTACATTGGTGCAGAGGATGTCGGTGGCCGCATTGCAAGCCGTACGCAGGTCGAGCTGCTGCTGCTGGAGGGCGGCATAGAGTTTCGAGCCGGTCGGAACACGGTTCTGACGGGGGCGAACGTATACCTGTCCCACCATGCCCATCTGCAAGTGCTCGGGAGGCGTGATGTGGCAATGCCAGAAGTAGGTGCCGGCATCGGGCGCCAGGTAGTAGTAGGTGAAGCTGCCGCCAATGTTGATGGCAACCGAAGCATCGGGAACACCATCATAGAAAGCGGAGGCATTCGGATAGCCGTGGAAGTGGATTGTGTGCTGCTCGAACAAGTCGGGGCGCATGATCATGCCCACGTTGCTCAGCGTGAGGAAGAACTCGTCGTCCTCATCGATCGCCATCAGAGGCGCCGGGATGTTGCCGTTCATGACGCCGATGTCCATGAGGGGACGGGGATCAACGTGTCCATTGATGCAGCTGGCTCCAGTGCAGGTACCGGCGCCCATGGCGTCCGTATCAGGAGTCAGACCCACAGCGCCGTTGAACGTGAACTTCGTGAGGTCCGGCGTGGTTCCATCTGTGGTGGCAGGATCGCCAGGGGCCAGCGGAGCCGCTCCGGCGTACAGAGTGTTGAAAGTCGACGGGAATTCAGTTCCTGGCTTGCCCGCAGCAATGTCAGCCAGTCCAGATAGCGGACCGAAAGAGAACATGTAAATTTGCGAGCCATCAGCCATAGTCGCGTAGCCATCCCCACCCGAGACCTGCTGGCACTTGATCGCCCCGTTTACAACACTAGGGGACGGATTGGTAGGATAACCACTCGTTCCGGTATATGAAGGTGCGGTATATGCAGGTTCCGAGTTGTTGTTCTGCGCGACCGGATGCGTGATAGTAGTGGTCGGGCATTGGACCCGGAAAGACTGTGCACTTGCGGTTACGGTTAGTGTAGTTATCCCAATTAGCGCCAGCGCGCCCTTATTAGCAATTTTCTTAAACATATAGATTCCTCCTCCGTGCGGTCGGTGTCGAGAACCGTATCAGCGATCACTGACACCGTCTTCGCGCCTACCAAGAGTCGAACGAAGGAGAATATCTTGATTTGTTATACATCAACCTTTGCTTAGACATAACCTGCCTTAGCAAAGAACTTACAAAAATTACAAACTTTACAAATATGGCACGTAATGTCAAATATTTGACAGTCTAGAAAGAATAGACATCATGCAGTCAGTTTGATTGACAGATACGTTGGCAATTTGTATTACGAATGTCACGTTTTGATGGAAAATACTCGCATTTCAGTCACTGCGAATGCGTAATCGATGCCGTTTTGAAGCGATTGGAATAATTTCCAGTTGATTGACTTTGGGGGGGAATTGCAACGATACCGGTGCATCATCCCCTCGATGTTCCCCGGATTTATGAGTGCAACCGTCGCTCCGCCCACTTGAATTCTCTCAATGCGATGTGACTCCAGTTACAAATGCTGCCCGGTTTTGGATCAGAAAAGGTCCGAATAGGCTAATTTCGCGGACTGGAACCCTACAGGCGGCCTCCGCGAATCCACTCCATGATCGCTCGATACTGCTCGCTGGATTCATTCCCTTGCCAGCGCTGGCCGCCATTATGTGTAGCGAGATAGTCGCCCACGTTGCCCGCGCTATCGGTCGGTCGCGTTGGCTTGATCAGGATGAGGCTCTTCTCAGGCTCAGCAATATTCACGACGCGCATGGCGTACCTGTAGTTTTCCTTGCTGTCCTGGTCAGAGAACTTGCCTTCAGCGTTCGGCGGCTCCAGTTTGAAGATCACATGGCTGGCGTGGCAGAAGACGCATCCCTTTCCATCAGGGCCCTGTTTTGCCAGAATCGGCTCTACGTTTGCTACGAAGTAACGGAAGTCCAACACCGAGCCCGGCTGAACGTCGCGTAAAGCTTCGCCGAGATTCTTCCCCATTAATACATCTGCCGCAATTAGCTTAAGGCGAGGATTGGTGGAGTTCTTTAATGTTGTCATCGCGGCCAGGAAGTCACTCCGCTGCTCAACACCCTTAACCTTGCGCAGCGTGTCAAGGGCAGCCGCGCTGAGGTTTGCGTCATCACTGAGGAGGCTGGACATAATGGTGTCGACGACAATTGGATAATCCAGCGGCTGCTTGATTGCCATCCCGGGACGTCCATTCAGGAAGTCTTGATCCTGCGAGACCGCACCTCCGGCTACGCCGAGACGCTTTTTCAGGAACTCCGGATTGCTCGCCTCCTCAGTAAGTATCCGCAAACCCGCGGTATTCAACTGCTCGAAGGCTGTTTTCACGGCAGGCGCCGATTGAGGGTTGCCTAGCAGATGTTCAAGGCAAATGCGCAAAGCGGCGCGCTGAATTTCGCGACCAGAGGAACGCAACCCCTCCAGCACCCTTCCCTGAATCCGCGCATCGTGTACCAGACTGTTGAACGATGAGGCGGCTTCGAGAACCTGCGCGTAATTCTTTGGCTGCGGATTCTGGTTGAGGGCCGACCGCAGAGCCTCTGTAACTTCCTTCTGCCGTTCCCACACAGAGTCCGCCGGTAGCGCTGCCAGCAGAGGAAGCACCACGGCCTGGCTGTCAGGGTTTCCATGATTCAGAATCTCGACTACTCTGCTTACCAACTTCGGGTCAGGAGCGGCCGATATGTCGAGGTTGAGAATTCCGCGCTGGCCATTCTCATAAACGTAGCGGACTGTCTTTCGCACTTCGACGCTCGAGTCCTCTGATAAATCAAGTGCCGCGAGAGTGAATCGCGCGTCGCCCGATTCGGACAGCGTGCTACCTGCCTTGAGAACCTCAATCTTCATCGTGTCATCGGCGCCTTTGAGACATGCAAGCAAAGCATCTTCGAGTTCGGGTCCAGAACTCTTGAAGAAGTGAATGAGATCACTGTCGTTGCCGATGCGAGTCTGGAAGAAATTGTTGTGGACGTCGTATTTGAAATCCACGGTCTCTCGATAAGGCGGGTATTCATAGCCAGGCCGATGGAGATCAGGGACACCCGGAACGTACTGGGTGAGAACCGCGGGAAGACCGATTGACACCGCGTTTGCCTTGAGCGAAGGCAGGGCGTAGTGGCGGATATGGAAATCCCACAGAGCATTCAGAATGCCCTGACGGCCAAGCTGCGTTCCTTCCCGCAGAACCTTGGCGAGGACCTGGGCCTGATCGCGCACCACGGCCTCGTAGCCTGCGTTGATGCGGTCTTTATCTTCTGGCGTGGAACTTGCGCGCACCCAGGCAGAGAGATACCCCGTGTTCTCATCGAGCAGGTTGTAGACGCTCTCCTGGAGGCCGCGCTGGACCATGGGATCGGTCTCCGTATTCAATCGTGTCGCCAGTGCTTCAAGGGTGCCACGCCGCGTATCCGGCTTGTCAACCTGCCAGTAGTACCAGCGCCACAAGCCACCTGCAGCTTCGAAACGAATATAGGGAACAGGATCGTTAAGGTCACGCTCCAGGGCGGCGAGCATTTGGGAATCGTCAGTGAGGTCGCGGAAGTGTTGATTGAAAACGCGGGCGCCGCCCCAGCGAGTTCGCGCATCCGGCGACGATAACGCAGCAGTCAACAGCTTGCGCCCATCCGGGGCCGCATCCTGGCGTCGCGACAGGATCATCCGGACCGCGTAGGCAGATGCTGTTTGTACCATCTTGGTGGGATCGCCGAGCCCCTTGATCAAGACTGGAAGAGCTCCCTCGTCAGCCATATGACCCAACGCGCGCGCAGCAGCTTCACGCGCAAGGGGCTGATCGCTGTCGGCGAGAATCGCTCGAATCTGACGTAACTGCGGCTCTGAAGCCAAGTCCCAGAATTGATCGAGTTGTTGAAGCAACTGTGGCAGATCATCAGACGCGAGAACTTTGGCCGGTGCAGGGTACGCCGCATCCCAGTTCTTTGCTTTCGTGGAACCGGGATACAACGTCGACAAAGCCATCACCGCGAATTGCGTGGCACGGAAGGGAGTGTTGAATCCCTGATAAACAGGGTCGCCCTCCCAGCTTCCTTCTGGCCGTTGCGCGGCCAGCATCGCTTTCACGGCAAGGTCAAGATGTGCATCAGATTCGGGCCGGCGGCCCGCTTCAGCCAGCGCCAGCACGGCGTTATAAGAGATGAAGTCGGCCGCCTTCGCTTTATTGTCGAATGGATAGGGCCAACCGCCTTCGGAATTTTCATACTCGTAGAGCTTGTCGATAAGAGTACCGATTTGCGAGGCGTATTTTGCGTGGTCAATTTCCGCGAGAAGCATGATCTTCCAACTCAGGTCGATCATGTTTTTTGGTTCGTAGGGCAATGCCAGGTGCTCGACATGATCGCGCTCGGTCAACCACTCCTGCTTTTGAGTCTCTGTGTATGCCAGGTCAAAGGTGTGCCAGCTCTGCGAAGCAATCTCGAACGGGCTCACGTCGGGTTCGCAGCCGTCTGCCTCATCCCCCGGCATTTCTGTAAGTCCCTTGTAGTGGATCTTCAGGTACTCGGCGTACGGTAAATCGAATTTTTTGCGAGGCGGATCGTGGGTAACGTTCTCCTCGAAATCGTGCGCGATCAGAGGCAATCGGCTGGACACCGTACGAGCGGTGTAAATGATCCGCACCCAATTTGTATTTGGCTCACCGTAGAGGGGGCGCGCGTTGTTATAAATGCGATCAGTGAGAAACTCGAGTCCCGCGCGTTGCGTAGGGGCATATCCATTTTGAACGGCTTTTAGATAGCCTCGCGTGGTGAACTGCGCGGGGTGGCATGCGATGCACAGCTGCGTCTCAGAATGCTGCATAGTGCTGCGCATCGCGACTGCACCACGGCGTGGCGTGTTCGAAAGCCACGAGTCTCCCATGTTGACGAGGAAATCCATACCGGTGCGCACTGCTTCGTGAGGATCCTTGTTTGGGGGAACGCTGTATTCGTAGGTGTGCAACTGATAAGCCGGGTGATTGGCAGCTATGCGAACGTAATATTCCTGCCCCGGTTGGAGAATGCGTGTGCGGAATTTGTAGAGCCCTGGATAGTTCTGAGTTGCCTCGACCTGGTAGACGAACTGACCTTCCGTAAATGGGTGCACATCTTCGTGGCCGGAAGCATCCCTGCCCGACTGGAAAATGTCCACGTCATAGGGCACGTCACGATCGGTGACATTGAGCACGAAGTAGACGAGCTTGGGCTGCTTCTCCCCGAATGTGAAGCGGAACCACTGGAAGCCCTTCACCATGGCGGCATAAGCGTCTTCGCTCTTCGACGGAAAGTAGGGTCTCTCGTCGGCGCTCCCAAAAATGGTCTGACCCAATTCGAATACCTGGGCGTCCTGCCATGTCTTGTTGGGCGCCGCGGCAATGACGCCGCGATCGGTTCCCGGGGCATCGCCAGCCTTGGCAGAGGATTGGGGAATCATGCGCATGGATATCGCACAGTCAGGGATAGGTACGGCCGACTCTGAGGTGAGATTGGCCGTCACCTTTCCCTGCGATCGGCCCTGGAAGGTCAGGTAGAGATCGAGGTCGCCGGCATGGAGCCACTTCGATTCAATCTCTCCCTGACGATCGGTCACTGTCACCTTGAATGCATCATTGCCTTGAAGTTGCGCAGGGTCCTTGACGGCGACTGTGACGGCGTAGAGCGCTCCGGGACGAGCCTCCCCGAGCTGAATTGCGCTCTTCGGTTGGGGCGCATTTTCATCGGCGTGGACAGGCTTGCCAACGTGGACAGTTGCGCCGAGAATGCCCGCGGCAATTGTGATGGAAACGATTGCGACGCAGGCATTTCGCCGGTCTTTCAAAGTGAGCACCATGCGTTGACCTCGAGGAATGAAAGATGCCAGGGCCGTTGAAAACCTCTGACAATTATTGAGAGAGAAACTATATACCGATTGGTACAGAC
>JANXQR010000052.1 GCA_025353435.1 Acidobacteriota bacterium
CCGCAACTTGGCACGCATGGCTACAATGCCGTTGCTGCAAGGGCCTACCTCGAACAAATCCAGACGAGAATGGCAGCGCTGCCGGGAGTGCGCTCAGTGTCGTTGGTCAAGCTGCCGCCAATGGGTCACGCGGTCTCGTGCCAGAATCGCGAGATCAACGGCCGCGAAGTGCTGATGTACCCAAACTGGATTGCGCCCGATTTCTTCAGGACCATGGGCATCCCCCTGCTGATGGGCAGAACCTTTGCCCCCAATGAAAGAAATGTTGTCATTGTCAGCGAGTCGCTGGCACGCCGCCAGTGGCCCGGCGAGAGCCCCATCGGCAAATCCATGCAGGAAGGCGACAAGAAGGAGACAGTGATAGGCGTGGTTGGCGACGCCCACATCAACGCCATCAGCGATGACGATGCAGTGGAGCAGTACTGGCCCGTTCAGCAGGATGACATGCCCGGCATGGTGCTAGTTGCCCGAGTGGCGGGCGAGCCTGGCGCGCTGTCTCCGGCCATCAAGAACCTGAGCGAAAGCCTCGATCCCAAATTGTTCCCCGAGATTAGGCAGCTGAAACTTCTCTATCGTGACAGCGTCAAGAGCGTGGAGCAGACAGCAGAAGCAGTGAGCTTCATCGGGGGTGTCGCGGCCCTGCTCGCCGGAATAGGCATCATCGGCCTCGTCGCATTCACGGTCACGCAGCGCACTAAGGAGATCGCCATTCGACTCGCACTTGGTGCGAAGCGTACGCACGTACTTGCGGCTGTTCTCAATCAATTTTCGCTTCCGGTATTACTGGGGCTCGTCATCGGCACCGGTTTTGCGGCCGTCGCTTCAAGGGTGTTGCGCAAGGCCCTCTTTGGCGTCAACAATCTTGATCCCGCTAGCTACGCAGGGGCGGTCATCATGCTCGCTGTGATCGTTCTAATCTCTATGCTGATCCCTGCTCGCCGCGCTCTCAAACTCGATCTCGCCAAAACGCTCCATTACGATTGATTGCCACCGGCTCGTGCAACTCTAGGCACTCTAACTTTATCGCAACAACAAGAAAGGGACCCACGAAGGGTCCCTTTCTCTTCCATCCTTTATTTGCTAACTTACTTGGCGGCCGCCACCGCGTTTGCCTGTTCCGCAAGCAACTTCGCTTTGTCCGTTGCTTCCCACGTAAAGTCGGGCTCATTGCGGCCAAAGTGCCCATAAGCCGCGGTCTGCCTGTAAATCGGCCGACGCAGATTCAGGCTCTCGATAATCCCCTTCGGCGTCAGCGAAAAATTCTTCCGCACCAGTGCCGTCAATTGCGTTCCGCTCAATGTGCCCGTGCCAAACGTGTCGACGAGAACGCTCACAGGCTCAGCCACACCGATAGCGTAGGCCAGCTGCACTTCGCAGCGAGTAGCCAGGCCCGCCGCCACAATGTTCTTGGCAATGTAACGCGCTACGTACGCAGCGGAGCGATCCACCTTGGTCGGATCCTTGCCGCTGAATGCGCCGCCGCCGTGCCGCCCCATGCCGCCGTAGGTGTCCACAATAATCTTGCGGCCCGTCAGCCCCGTATCGCCCATGGGTCTGCCGATGACAAAACGCCCCGTCGGGTTGATGTGATATTTGGTGTGTTCGTCCAGAAGCTCCGCCGGAATCACCGCCTGGATCACGTGCTTCAGAATGTCGGCGTGCAGCTCGTCGTTATGTACCGTCTCCGAGTGCTGGCTTGAGATCACAACGGCATCCACCCGGACCGGCTTGCGATTCTCGTCGTACTCCACAGTCACTTGGCTCTTGCCGTCGGGCCGCAGATACGGGAGCTTGCCGCTCTTGCGCACTTCAGACAACCGCTTCGTCAGCTTGTGCGCCAGCGAAATCGCAATCGGCATCAGCTCCGGTGTTTCGTTGCTGGCATACCCGAACATCATGCCCTGATCGCCCGCGCCGCCTGTGTCAACGCCCTGCGCAATGTCGCCACTCTGCTTGTTGATCGTGGAAATAACCGCGCATGTGTTCGAGTCAAACCCATACACGGCGTTGTCATAGCCGATTGAGGCCACCACGCCCCGCACCAGCGTCTGAAAATCCACATACGCCTTGGTCGTGATCTCGCCCGCAATCACCACCAGACCCGTCGCCGTCAGCGTCTCTGCTGCCACGCGGCTATAGGGATCCTGCTCCAGGCACGCATCCAGAATCGCGTCCGACACCTGGTCGGCAATCTTGTCCGGATGTCCTTCCGTTACGGACTCCGATGTAAACAAAAAACGGTCGCTCAAATTCAAACTCCTCCCCGTTCAAGGGACTTTCCATTGCCGGCCATTTCAACCTGTTACCCACACCGGCCGATACCCGGAGGCCAAAAATCCCCGGGCGCATCCTTAGATGGTAATTCCCCGCACCCGCTCCCGCCAATCGATCGCATCCTGAAACGAATCCAGAGTCCAATCGATGCGCGCAGCGGAGTTCGTCTTGTTGGCGCAGGGACGAAGCGCTGCTAAGCTGTTCCGCGAAACTTGCTGGCGGCGTTAGGGTTATTCGGGCAGCTTCATCGTGCCCTTCACGCTGAAGCTCTGGGTTGCTGTGGGCACGCCGGAGTTGGGCTGACCGCCGCCCACCGAAACCGTGTACTTTCCCTCCGCAATTACCGGATCTCCAGCCTCCGTAACCATGCTCAGGTCGCGCTGCTGCAATTCAAACCGCACCTTTTGCGATGCGCCGGCCTCAAGGTGAATTCGCTTGAAACCACGCAGTGCGCGCAGCGGCGCTCCGGGCACATTGGGGAAGCTGAGATAGAGCTGCGCGACTTCATCGCCGGCGCGTTTCCCAGTGTTGGTTACCGTCACCTCAAAGCTTGTCGGGCTTCCAGCCGCAACCGCATCGCTCGGCGCGGTGAGATCGCCGTATGCAAACGTTGTGTAGCTCAGGCCGTAACCGAACGGAAACAGCGGCGTCCCTTCAAAGTAGCGATAGGTGCGGCCCTTCATCGCGTAGTCCTCGAAGGCCGGCAGCTGTGACACATCTTTGTAGAAGGTCACAGGCAAACGTCCCGCCGGATTGTTGCGGCCGGATAAAGTTTCTGCCACCGCCGCGCCGCCTTCTTCTCCGGGATACCAGGCATCGATGATTGCGTTGGCGTGCTCTTTCGCCCAGTTGACGCCGAGCGCGCTTCCATTCGTGAGCACCACAACCAGCGGCTTGCCTGCGCCCGCCAAAGCCTCCAGCAACTCCTGTTCAGGCTTGGGCAGATCAATGCTGGTGCGGTCGCCGCCCTTGAAGCCCTCCTCCTGCACCGGCATCTCCTCACCTTCAAGCTCGCTGGTAATGCCCACAACGGCCACCACAACATCGGCGTCCTTGGCAGCCGCAATCGCTTCGGGCTGCGGCTTCAGGTCAACCTTTGACCACACCAGACTCGCCACCATATCCGGGCTCTGGAGCGGCGTGTACATCACCGCGAGTTTGGCCGGCTTGTCCTTCTCCAGGTGGACTCGTCCCAGCACGGTGCCAATATTGCCAGGCTGAAATCCTGACGCCACCTGCTTGCCGTCGAGCGAAATCGTAACGTATCCGTTCGCCTTCATGCCCAGGTTGTAGTCGCCGGTCTCCTGTGGGGTCAGCGTGGCCTCGCCCTGCACCCCAATTGGCGCCTTGCCCTTCGTCTCCGCCGGCAACGACGCACTTGAAATATCGAACGACGGTTCGACGCGGCCCGCCAGCGGCGTCGGCTTGGCATTGGGACTGAACATGTCCACGCCGGCCATCGAGTTGTAGGTCACTTTCACACCGGGCTTGCCGTCGGTGGTAAGCAGCGCGGCCGGTACCGGCGAAGTCTCTTTGCTCAGGTACCCGGTACCTGCCACGTAATTGATCGTCGCGCCGGAGAATTCCTTGCGCATCCCCTCAAGCACGCTCACCGTGTGCGAAGGAATTCCGTTGTAGTTGCCCAGCAACACCTTTGTTTGCTCAGCCAGCGGCCCAACCACCGCAATCTTGATTCCCGCGGTCTTAAGCGGCAAAACGCCATCATTCTTCAGTAGCACCATGGCTTCATTCGCCAGCTTCCGCGCCATGGCGCGATGCTCCGCACTGTCCAAAAGCTTCTCGTCAATCTTCGAGTAAGGCACCATCTCCGGCGGATCGAACATGCCCAGTTTCATCCGCGCCGTAAACAGGCGAACCAGCGCCACATCGATGTCGCTCTCCTTCAGAAAGCCCTGCTTCACCGCGTCGAGATAGGGTCTGTAGTCGTGATCGTCATTCACCTTCGCAAAAAAGTCGCCGCACTCATTGTCCATGCCCCGCTTGAGTGAAAGGCCGGAGGCCTCAGGCTGCGACTTCGTGAATTTGTGACCGTTGAAAATGTCCGTCACCGCCCCGCAGTCTGACACCACGTAGCCTTTGAAGCCCCATTTGCCGCGCAGCTGGTCTTCCAGAAGAAACTCATTGGCGCACGCCGGCTGCCCGTTGATTCTGTTATAAGCGCACATCACCGAGCCCGCCTTCGCCTCCGTCACCGTTGCGCGAAACGCAGGCAAATACGTGTCGATCTCGTCATGCTTGCTCACCGTCACATCGGCGTTATGCCGCGTCGGCTCGGGGCCCGAGTGCACCGCAAAATGCTTCGGCGTTGAGATCACGCGGTAGTACTTCGGATCATCACCCTGCATTCCGGTTACGAAAGCCACGCCCATCCGTGCTGTCAGGAAAGGGTCTTCGCCGTAGGTCTCCTGGCCGCGCCCCCACCGCGGATCGCGAAAAATGTTGATGTTGGGAGCCCAGAAGTCGAGACCCTCAAAAATGTCCGAATGTCCCGCGCGCACCGCCTGCACGTGCTTGATGCGCCCTTCGGTGCTGATCACGATGGCCATCTCGTGGATCGCCGGTGCATCGAACGTCGCGGCCAGCCCAATCGGCTCGGGAAACTCCGTTGTCCCGTTGGTGGCAACACCGTGCAGCGCCTCGCTCCACCAGTCATATGCCGGAACGTTGAGTCGCGGAATCGCCCGCGCCTGGTTCAGCAATTGGGTGCCCTTCTCTTCGAGCGTCATCTGGTGCACAAGGTCGGCAGCACGCTGCTCGGCCGGCAGACTGGTATCCAGGTAAGTCGGCTTTTGAGCACTCTGCGCACTCGCCATCCAAATGGCCGCAACACTGGTCATCGCTACCGCAAAAATCCGCAATCCAAATCTCTTCATACCATTCCTCGCACACGCACCGGTCATGGTCAGGCGGTTGACTCCGGAAAAATACTCACCCCATCCCGGCTACGAACCCTAATGGCACTTGCGACTCATTGTCAAGGAATGCGCCAGGCCGCCTGAGGCAATCAAAAATCGCTTTACTTGCTCGATTAAGAGGTTTCACGCCCGTAGTTGGCACAGGCCAAGGTCACACCTGGGCCGGCAAATGAGATAGGTTCCCAGCTTTTGACCATACGTTGGATCGGTCAATTTCCAACCGCCGTGCAAATCAACAAAGTGCAGAAACAGAAGTGTAGGTCTTAAGGATCGACTTGCAGTTAATTACACCTTATGGTGTAATTAATTTATGGATCAACTGACGGACGTGCTGACAGCCATTTCTCATCCTTCCAGGCGAGCAATTATTGGGCAACTCGCCAATGGGCCTGCTCGTTTCCTCGATGTCGCAAAACCGTTCGAGACGGCTCTGAATGCTGTGACCAAGCATCTGAAGCTCCTGGAAAGAGCGGGGCTGATTGAACGCAGAAAGCAGGGGCGTGAGGTTTACATCTCGTTTCGAGGCGAGCCACTCAGGGAAGTAGCGGAATGGGTGCATGAGTACGAGCGGTTCTGGAACGAACGCCTCGATCAGTTTGAACAGCATTTCAAAGACAAAAGGAAGAAGGAGAAGAAGTGATGAATGAAGCAAAGAAGACCATTGAAGTGAAGGTTGAACGAACAATTCCGGCTTCTCAGGCTGAGGTTTTCGACGCGTGGCTGGATCCAAAGATCCCCGGCAATCCGTGGAATATGGCGGAGAAGCTGCTTTTGAATCCACATGTAGATGGGTTCTTTTACTGGCTCATCCGAGGGACGTCCCACTACGGGCGATTCACCGAGATAGAGCGACCCGGCCGCATTCAGCACACCTGGATGTCGCGCAGCACGTCGGGAGAAGAGTCGACCGTTACCGTGACTTTTCAGAAGAAGGGAGAAGACACCCTGATGACTCTCGTGCATTCCGGCCTTCCCGATACTGATGGTGGAAGAGGGCACGAGAAAGGTTGGAACTACTTCTTGGATATCTTCTCTGAGAAATTTGCGGATGCCTCGCGAAAGAAAGAGTAGTTGAGGCAGTTCCAAAGAAGACTTCAAAATTCAACCTGAGCGCGATTGAAGCGCTAGAGAAGGAGCGATCATGGCAAAGGCAATTTTTGGAAATCATTCGTCGGTGATAGTGCCGCGGCAAGACCGGGACAGCATTCGTAAATTTTATTGCGATGTTCTCGGCGGCAAAATCACCAAAGAGCAAAGCGATAGGGACTTCCTTCGCCTGGGAGACAACTTCTATATTGTGTTTCTTTATGGGGATGTCCCGGATGAGAGCGAATTCCTGCGGACTGCCAGGTCGGTCTGGCTGGAAATCAAGTCCGACAACGTGGAAGAAATGCGGCAGAGGATTCTCGAGTTCGGTGTAAGAAAGCTCGATATGCCAGACCCCCATCTGTATTTTCAGTCGCCGGGTGGGCAATGCATGCGGCTTGTTGGAATCGAAGAGGACCTCTCATTTTATGAGGGAGCCGGAGAAGGCCCGAATGTGGCAAAAGTGAAAGAAGCCCTCGAGAAGGAGGCGATGACCAAATGAGATGCGGAATTGATCCTCAACGGGGATCAAGGCACCCCGGAAGAGAGCCTACTCCAGCCCCTAACCTGGGACCCGTGAGAGCATGAAAACGTGAACCGAGTCTTGATCACGGGCGCGGGGAAAGGAATTGGCTTCGCGACGGCTCGAGCCTTTGCGGAGGTTGGATGGGACGTCCTCTCCCTCGACAAGGAGTTTGCCGGCGAGGTCATCGGGGAGCGCATCGACTTCGATCTTCGCCGGATAGGGGATATCCCCGCATTGGTCGCTCGGCTCGGCCAGGTCGACACCCTCGTTAACAACGCCGGCGTTCTCTACTGCGACCCCATCCATGCAATCCCCGACGAGCACCGGCAGGAGATTCTGGCCGTGAATCTTGAAGCGCCGGCGGCCTTGATCGCGGCCCTGGCGCCGGGAATGAAGGCGCGCCGCAGCGGCCGCATCGTCAACGTGAGCTCCGTCTCGGCTTTTACCGGCCACCCGGATCTCTGGTACGGCATTACCAAAGCCGGATTGTTGAACCTGACCAAATCCTGGGCCCGCGCCCTAGGGCCATTTGGCGTCCTCGTCAATGCGGTTGCGCCCGGCCCCACCAAAACAGCAATGTACGACCAGTTACCCGAGTCGCGCCGCGACGAAATCATGCGGTCCGTGCATTCGGGACGGGTCTGCATGCCGGAAGAAGTCGCGGCCGCAATTCTTTGGCTGGGAAGCGCCTGCCCGGAATACGCGAGCGGCACCACCCTCGATGTGAACAACGGCAGCTATCCGCGGTGATGGAATGGACGCCCAACATGGTGTCGGCGCTGAAATTTCGCTCACTTCGGGGGGGCCCCTGGAGTTTCCCAGACCCTTATGGGGAAAATACTTTGTAACTCACTGATTCTAAATACAGGAGAATTTGCTCTAGATTAGGTATCCATTATCCGAACGCTGTCATACTGTTTTTGCTCCCAGGACGAGACGAGTCTATAAGGCGGCCCTTCTTGCGTATATACGGAAGGGCCGCCGGGACCCGCCTCAGCGTTCTTTGACACGCAAAGGCACTTAACCGCTGTTTATTCTGTCTTGTGCTGCGCGACCGAACTCGGCGACGGTTGGAAAAGGCAGTGCCCTGCCTAGGAGATGAAGGGCCCGATCCAGGTCCAGGCCGACAGAAATGCGCCGTGTGCCCTGCCGAACAAGTGGATGGACGGCAGCAAAGTGGTCCACCAGCCAGCCCTGACTCCGTAGTAGCGGACTGCCAGGAACACGCAGGTCAGCGCGACTAATACCAGCAGGCCAGCGCCCAGCCACCTCAGACGGAACTCCGTCGCCTCGCGCTTCAGGAGCCGCGCCTTGCCTACATTGGAGGCAAAAGCGGTCCAATTTCCGTCATCATCCAGCACCTGGCCGGAGGCAGCATAAGCCCGCATGAACCGGTCGGTCCAGTCCTGCTGGTCAAGCCCAACCGCCGTGGCGTAGCCGCGCACGATGCCTTTGTTGAGGATGCCGCCCGGAAGCTGGCGAAAACGATTCTGTTCGAGCGCCAGCAAATGGTGCTGGCTGATCTTGGTTACTGCCGTAATGTCTTCCAGCGCAATGCCGCGGGACATCCGCTCCATGCGCAGGTCTTCACCGAAACTACTCATTCAATACCGGTCGCTGGGCTAAATATAGACCCTTATTGGGATTTTCCCTCCAACCATAGCCCGGAGTAAAGTCTTTAGTCAAAGCTATTTTCACCATCCCGCCGCACCAAAAGGGTAGGTTTGTTACGGATATGGAACCCCGGACCGATTTGGAATTTGCTGCCTCGACCGCCTCCTCTTGGTAACCTGAAGGGAAGGGGTTGACCGTTTAGCCCCCGGAGTCTGCCAGGCAATGAACAAGCTCGTCATCGCCAACCTGCTGCATCGCCCCCTGCGCTCCATCATCAGCGTGCTCGCCGTGGCCATTGAGGTGGTCATGATCCTGTCCATTGTGGGCATTTTTATGGGCATGCTGAACGACCAGAAGCAGCGCACCAACGGGGTGGGGGCCGACCTTGTGGTTCTCCCCTCCAATGCGAGCTTCATGAACGGGATGAGTGGCGCACCCATGCCCATCAAATTTACTGAGGTTTTCCGCCGAATGCCCCACGTAACCGTGGCAGCGCCAGTGATCACGAACTTCAGTATGGGGAGTTCAGTTGAGGTGCTTTGGGGAATTGAGTATCAAAGCTACAGCGCCATGAAGCCATTCAAGTTCCTGTCAGGCGGACCCTTTGAGGGCCCCTACGATGTCATCGTGGATGACATCTTCGCCCGCTCGCAACATGGCTACAAAGTCGGAGATTCTATTTCGATCTTGAATCACAGCTTTCGTATTTGCGGCATCGTGGAGAGCGGCAGGGGTGGAAGGAAGCTGATCCCGGTCGATACGATGGGCGATCTTATCGGGTCTACGGGAAGAGCTTCAGTGATTTACCTGAAGGCAGACAACCCGGCTAACTTCGGGCTTATCACCAACGAAATTCACGCCACCAAAGGGCTGGGAGATTACAAGGTAGATACGATGGAGGACATAGTCTCCCTGTACACGCCTTCGAAGTTTCCCGGTTTCGACCTCGCACTGAACGTAGTGATTTCGATCGCAGTGATTGTGGGGTTTCTAGTCATCTTTCAAACCATGTACACGGCAGTGCTGGAGCGGACGCGCGAGATCGGCATCTTGAAGTCGATGGGGGCGTCGAAAGGGACGATCATCACCGTCGTTTTGAGGGAGACAGCGGTGCTGGCGGTTGCGGGGGTGATTGTCGGGGTCATTGCCACGTTTGGCGTCCGCGAACTGCTGGCGATCCGGTTTCCGACGTTTACAGTTCAGCTGACCCCGGAATGGGTGGGCAAAGGCGCGCTGATAGCCTTTGGCGGAGCTCTCTGCGGTTCGCTTTACCCAGCTTGGATGGCAGCGCGAAAAGATCCCATTGACGCGCTTGCCTACGAATAATTGGCCATTATTCCTCAATTCGAGGGCTTGGCCGGAAACGATCTGACGCTATACTGGGCCCACCCAAGGACATGACAGCAATTCAGGAAAGCAACAGTGCAACTGTCGCCGCGGAACCGGTGTTTACTACGGTGGAGGCTTTGTTGCCGAAACAGCTCAAACGCTGGGGAATGTTGCTGTGGCTGGCGGTGATCATCGGATTCGCCGCGGCGCACATGCTGAATTTGCGCGCGGACTTTCCCAATCAATCTCCCTGGTACAGCGACTGGGCCAAGTACACCGACGAAGGCTGGTACGGAAACGCGGCCATTCGCGCGCACCTGTTCGGCCATTGGTACATGGCGGGAGACTTCAATCCTGCGCCGGCCGTGCCGGTCTGGCCGTTCCTGGAATGGGCGCTCTTTAGCGTGACCGGCGTGAGCGTGGTGGCGGCGCGGGCTCTGGCGGTGAGCTTCTTCTTCGCGGACCTGGGGCTGGCCTACTTGCTGCTGAGAACGCGGGTTCCTCGCTGGGCGGCGATGCTGGCGGTGACACTGGCAGTCACCAGCCCCTTCCTTTACTCCTTCAGCCGGCTGGCAATTCTGGAGCCTATGCTGATGGCATTTCTGCTTGGTGGGCTGAACCTGGCGGTGCGCCTGCCGCGCATGCGGCGGCCAATTCTGGGGTCCGTGGCGATCGGCCTGCTGTTCACCCTGATGCTGCTCACAAAGACTTCAGCGGCGTTTCTGCTGCCGGCGCTGGGGTGGGCGCTGTGGGCTTCGCTGCGGAGTGAAGGTCTGCTTCGCTGGCGTTGTGCTGCCGCCGCCAGTGTTTCCTCCGCACTGAGTTTTGCGGGCTGGATGGCGCTGGTAATCCGCGCCGGAATGCTGAAGGACTACCGCTATCTATTCTTCATTAACAAGTACCCCAAGCCGCATGAGTGGTACTGGCCGGCGCTGAGCTTCTGGTGGTCGATGCACGGGATTTTGTGGGCGGACCGGATTCTGCTGCCGCTGGCCGGGATTGTGGTGGCGGCCGTGTTGCTTGCGTGGCGAACATGGTGGAGCCGCGGGCTGCGCCATGATGCAGTGTTCGGATCATGCTTCCTGGCAGCCGCGGGTTACATCGTTTTCATGACCTATCAGAACCATCCGCAGCCGCGCTATTACACCGTGGTGGCGCTGTTCTCGTTTATGGTGCTGGCCATGGGGGTTGAGGCGCTGGTACGGGCTGGCACATCAGGGGCCAAAGCCCTCGTAGATTTTGCTCGCGCAAGGCCGGCGATATATCCACCGTCTGCAATCGCGCCGAGTTCCTCCGCCCAATTGACTTCCGCCGCCGGATTGAATCCGTCGAAGTCCTGGGGGCGGATTCCCGCTGTAGCCTCGCTGGGTGCGGCCGTTGTCGCGGTGGTGCTGAACAGTGTTTGGACGTTCGAGTTCACGGCGCACCCGCAATACACGCTGCTTGACGCGGCGCGCCAGCTGACGCGCTACATTGACCAGCATCCCAATGGGAATCGCATGCTGGTGTCCATCAGCGGCGATGAGATTTCGTTGATGACGCAACTGCCCACGCTGTGCGACGACTTCGGGATGCAAGATTTGCCGACCAAGCTGGCGACGTATGAGCCGGGGTGGTGGGCGACGTGGAACGACATCGATCCGGGCACGCTCGAGGATCTGCATGTGCACCACTCGCTGGAACAGGTGGCGAGCTTTCACGCGCTGGATGACCCGGATCGCAATGTGCTGGTGTTGTTCAAGCTGCATCCATTGGCGGGCGGAGTGGCGCGCGAGCCGCAGGAGCAGAATCTGCAGGTGCCGCTGCCGGGAGATCGGATCGAGATACCGGTTGAGTAGGGTTTTGGTTGGAGATTCCGGATAACTTCCGGATAGGCGGTCTCTCGGGCGGAATGACAAACACAGGTCGGCGGCGGCCTAGTACGGTGGGGTTCTCTCTGTGCTTTGCAAGGGTTGAAATCGGCCATAGTGAACGGCATTTCTCAATGCCGCAATATCGTGAACTGAATTGTCATCAATCCTCGCCCCCCACACGCCGCCATTTCCTCTGTGCGAGAACACCACAGCGTTGGTGGTATCGAAAAGACTTCCTCGTTTGAAGATGAGCACGGCACTGTTGCCAGCTAATCCGACGAGCACAAGTTCCTTGTTCGGGACGCCGGGAATGATGCCATCAGTGCTCCTCGTCTGCCCAGGATTCACCATCTCGAACGCCTCGTTTGCAAATGCGGCGTAGTCAGCTTTCACCGGGGCAGGGATTTGCTGGACCTTCCGAATCAGGCTGAATTGAGCGGTGAGTATGTCTTCGACCTCGGCAGTCGTCAACGCATGTGCGCCTTCCGGCAGCGGTGCAACATTGAACGGCGGCGCGACGTAATTTAATCGGTAGAATACTGCGAAGATGAGAAGCAAAACGAGCGCAGCCAGAGCGGCAATAAGGATTAGTTTGCGGGAAATCGTCACACTCAGAACTTTACAGCGTGCACAGATGCCGCTCCAGTCGAAAGGGCTGGAGGTTCGGCGAGAAAATATTGATGCTCTTGGGTTTTGGCCGATTCGGAAGTAAATGCGAAAAGCAGGTCCCTCGGCTCCGCTGAAAAGCG
>JANXQR010000065.1 GCA_025353435.1 Acidobacteriota bacterium
ATGGTGCGCCCGGAGAGATTCGAACTCCCGGCCTACTGATTCGTAGTCAGTCGCTCTATCCAGCTGAGCTACGGGCGCACAATGTTTGTTCAGGTTTTGGGGCCTGAAATGGTTCGCAAGAACCTCGAAAAGGGTTCTGAAGAACCTCAATCAGATTATCAACAATCCCCAGGCGGCGCAAACTCAGGCTGGAGGCGGGGGAATCAGGGACATTTCCTCGACGACGTCCAGGCCGGCACGGCGCATGAGGCTGGTCACTGCGGCGCCGGTCAGGCGGGTCGCATCGTACTCTACCAGAACGGTTTGCCTCTCGCGGTCAAACTGCAGCCTGCGGATGCCGTAGACCTCCCGCGCACCCGAAAGGGCGGTCAGCACGTCCTGATTGGGGTGCGTGCCGTAGCGGAAAACTATGTCCATGGTGGTCATGGAGAAATTTTAGCAAGGACTGGCTCTGGCGAGCGTTTGCAAGCACCGGCGCCGGCGAGTATTCGCGAGTGAAAGGCGGGCGAGGCAACTGGGGTCAGTTGGGCTACAGGTTCTTGAGGTAGGTGCGGATCTCGGGGTTGAACCAGTTGGGATCGCCGATAATTTTGCGGCGAACGATGCCTTGCTTGTCGATTATGTAGGTTTCTGGCCAAGCCTCAGTGTGATAGAGCTTGGCAGCGGTCTGGTTGGGGTCGCGGACCGTGGTCAAGTCGACCTGGTGGCGCAAAAGGAAGCTCTGGTAGGCATCGGCATCCTCGTCTACGCTAACCCCCACAATCTCAATGTCGGGGCGATCGTGATGGAGGGCCTCCAGCCCCGGCGTCTCCTGGATGCAGGGTCCGCACCAACTGGCCCAAAAGTTGAGCACAACCACTTTGCCGCGATAACTGGCCAGGTGAACGGTGCGGGTTCCATCGTTGAGGGTGAAGTCAGGGGCCGCTCTGCCCACCTGATTGGGATGGTCCCCTCGATTGCAGCCGGAAAGGAGGGCGAGGCACGCCAGGGAAGCGAGCCCGAGAATCGAATGTAAGGGTCTAAGGTGCACATCCCTATAATACGGAGCGAAAGCAAATGAATCCAGAGACTAAAGGTTGATGACCAAAGATATGGACGATGCTGGTGAGCGTGAGGAGCCCCGGAAAGGGAAGCCGGACTGGAAACCGGTGCTTGGGCTCTCCAGCGAGCCTGGGGAGGCTCTCCAGGGTCAGGCGCGGGCCGGCACGGTGTTCGATCAGCCGGAACCCGGCTTTCTGATGGAATTGACGGTGATTGTTCCGGCGCGGAATGAGGAGGATTGCCTTGCCGCCTGCCTGCAGTCGCTGGTGGCCCAATCGGAGGAGATTTTTGAGCTTGGCCGTGACTGGGAGCTGATCGGGGTCGACGACGAATCAACCGATCGAACAGGGGAGATTGCCCGCGGCTTTTCTGGGGTAATCGTGATGAAGTCCGGCAAACTGGAACCGGGCTGGACGGGGAAGGCAAATGCCGTTTGGACGGCTGCTCGCAAGGCGCGAGGCAAATGGATTCTGTTTACTGATGCCGACACGATTCACGAAGCCGGTAACCTGCGCCGCGCCATGCATGAAGCAACACGGAGCAAGGCAGGGATGTTGAGCTATTCGCCGCGCCAGATTGTTACGGGGTTTGTGCAGCGATCGCTGATGCCGCTGGTTTTTTGCGAACTTGCACTCGCGTATCCGCCGGCCAAAGTTTCGGATCCCAATCAGCGCGTGGCGGCGGCAAACGGGCAGTTTCTATTGGTGGAACGGGAAGCGTACCGACGTCTGGGCGGGCATATGGCTGTCAAAGACAAAGTGCTTGAGGATGTGGAGCTGGCGATGCTGGCCAAGCGTCGCAAGGTCGGGCTGCGCTTCCGGTACGCGGATGATGCTGTCTCCACCCGCATGTACCGGTCCACAGGCGCGATGATCGAGGGCTGGACCAAGAACCTGGCTCTGCTCTTCAATAACTCTCTGGCGCTGTCGGTTTGGCGCGCGCTGGATTTTGTTCTGCTGTTCTGCCTGCCGTTTCTCGCCGTCGAATTGTGGAGCGCACGATTCAACGCGCATGGCATGGAGTGGCTCGCGGGCGGTTGGGTGCTGGGCTTGCTCTGGGTGCGCACGCTCGTCCGGTTCTACGGCCGCGTGGCCAAGTCGAACTTTCCTTTTAGTGATTGCGTTTTGGCTCCGCTGGGATTGCCGTTGTTCGTCGTGCTTCTGTATCGAAGCTGGTTCCAGCATCGCATTCTGAAACAGGTAAGTTGGAAGGGGCGGACTTACGCTCAGTAGGTGCGATGCCCGCGATTGAGTGCCCTATCCCCGGTTCCCAAAAGCGGGGGACCGGGGGCACCCGCCTCTTGATTCAGTGGACAATTGGCAAACCGCTGAGAGAGTGGCATGGTCCTGCACGTCTTTCTTCTTCAAGTTCCAAGCGTTGGTCGTCTTCAGCTAGGTATGTTGCGATTTCTGGATGCTCCTTTAGAACTTTCTCTCGCGTCTCTTTTCTTCTCTTCTGTGTTTCCTGCTCAATTTTGGCACCCGTAATTGATAGCTCTCTCTCGCCTGGCGGGATGACGTACTCAACGGCTGGGTATAGTCCGATTTGAATTCGGATAGCGCCTACTGGAAGGATGTTGGGATCTCGGATAATGTGGCCACGTCCGTCGGTAGGGAAGCCCCACTGTGCTTGCCAATTGAATAAGTGCAGGAAGTCTATCAATTTATCAGCCGCATCGGATGCTCTCCTCTCCCCATCGAAGTCGGTCTGTGACGGTTCTAATGGTGGCTTGAAAGGCTGTACTGACACGCCGTCTTCTAGTTCGTCAACAGGCAGCACCGAAAGCACATCCCATTTGGCGTCAATTAATGCCCGTCTAAGGCTCTTAGCTGCACGCCTAG
>JANXQR010000066.1 GCA_025353435.1 Acidobacteriota bacterium
CGGTTCTGAAGTCTCCACGCTCCTCGGTCGCATGCCGTCTGCCGTGGGATATCAACCCAACCTCGCCACCGAAATGGGCGAGCTGCAGGAGCGCATCACCTCAACCAGCAAAGGTTCCGTAACGTCAGTCCAGGCCGTCTATGTGCCTGCCGACGATCTCACCGATCCCGCACCCGCCACCACGTTTGCCCACCTCGACGCCACCACGGTCTTGAGCCGTCCGCTCTCGGAGCTTGGCATCTATCCGGCGGTCGATCCACTCGGTTCCAGCTCGCGCATTCTCTCCGCACGCATCGTCGGCCAGGAGCACTACGACGTGGCCCAGGGCGTCAAAAAAATCCTCCAGCGCTACAAGGATCTTCAGGACATCATCGCCATCCTCGGCATCGACGAGCTCTCTGAAGAAGACAAACTCACTGTGGCCCGCGCCCGCAAAGTGCAGAAGTTCCTCTCCCAGCCGTTCCATGTCGCCGAACAGTTCACCGGCATCCCAGGCAAGTACGTCAAGATTGCCGACACGGTGCGCAGCTTCAAGGAACTCATTGAAGGCAAGTACGACGATGTGCCTGAGCAAGCCTTCTATATGCAGGGCTCCATCGACGATGTGCTTGCAAAGGCTGAGCAGTTGAAGACGACAGCGTAATGCAGTGCACAGTGAGCAGTGAACAGAGCTTTCCGGCGAACTAAAATTGTTCACTGTACACTGCCCACTCGGCGACTGAAAGGAGCCAATGGCAGACACACCCACAAACGAACTCCGCGTACGCCTCGTAACTCCCGTGCGTACCCTCGTCGAAGCCTGTGCGGCCTCCGTTGAGCTGCCCGCCAAAAACGGCTACATGGAAGTGCTCTACGGCCACGCGCCGCTGCTTTCCGAGTTAGGCGCAGGCGATGTGCGCATCCATGGCGTGACCGGCAATGACGCAGCGGCCGAGCAGATCTACAACGTCAACTGGGGCTTTGTCGAAGTGCTGCCCGACCGCGTCACAATCCTCGCCAACGACGCGCTCAAGCCCGAGGAGATCGACGTCTCTCGAGCCAATCAGCAACTCGACCAGGGCCACAAGCTGTGGAACGAAGCCGGCGACAGCGAAGAAGCCTACGACCACGCATTAGCCGTGATCGCCGAAGCCGAATCCAAAATCGCCACCGCCGCCGAAAAGCATTAGCGCAAAGCGCCAAAATTCAAGTCGCTAAAAATAGGCCCTGCGCACCCGAGCAGGGCCTTATTGCGTAGCTCAGATTCGTCTAAGTCACCACACCGCCCGTGGATAATGTTTCGCAATCTCCTCATCGGCCGATATCAACGGCGCCAGCCCATTCACCTTCGCCTGCGCCACAATCATCCGGTCGAATGCGTCGCGAGTCCACTTCTCATCGAGCGCTGCCTTCGCTACTTCCGCAAATGGCAGATCGCAAAGCCGCAGTCCAAGTTCATGCTCAAGCTTACGCAGGACGTCCTTGGCAGGCGACATGAGTCGCCCAATCTCGAATAAGTACTCTATCTCAACCAGCACCATGGGAGAAACCAGCAACTCGGCTTTCCGGATCAGGCGCGCAGCGTCGCGTCCAATCAGCCCGCGGCCGCTCGCAACCCGAATTGCGGCGTGGGTGTCGAGATAAGCGATCATGCCGTGCGTCGAACTTTGCGCGCCACCTTGGGCGCGCCTGTCCGGCCCGAAGCGGATGCGGCTCGGGCGGGCTTGGAGACCGGCTCGAGTCTACGATCCCATTTCTGATCCCATTCGCGCATCATCGCAGCCTTCCAGGAGTCATCCTCAAGATCCGCAGACGGAGCGATGATTTCCATCGGCGTGATCCGGCTCAGTTTATCCACCGGATGCTCCGGCATAATCCGTACCCTGCGTCCCTTGTGCTTTACCCACACTTCTTTGCCTTCGAGCGCCTGATCCACAAGCTCGAACACCTTCTGCCGGAATTGGGTGATGGTGACTTCCATGCCGCTGATATTACCATATGTACGTGTTTATATGTACGCGACGTACGCCAGGGCCTTTGCATGAGATCGGCCTCAACTGACCCCTAAACCCTGATCCCTGCCGCCTCAATCCGCGCCCACAACTCCTTGATCCCCACTCCCGTCTTCGCAGACACCGGCAGGATCCCCTCGATTTCAAGTCCCTTTTTCAGTGCCGCCAGGTTGCGCGTCCGCTCGTTCCCGCTGAGCCGGTCGATCTTCGTCGCCACCACTACAAACTCCCGCCCCAGGCTCTTCAGCCATGCTAACAGCACCCCATCCCGCTCCTGCGGCGGCACATTCGAGTCCACCAGGCACACGCACAGCCCCAGCGTCTCCCGTTCCTGCAAATAAGGCTCGATAAACTTAGGCCACTCCGCCGAAATTGACCTCGAGATTTTCGCGTACCCATACCCCGGAAGATCTGCAAAAACCAGCCTCTTCTGGCTTCCGTCGGACAGCGCGAAAAAGTTGATCGCCCGAGTTCGTCCCGGCGTCCCCGAAACCTTGGCAGCCTTCTCACCCGCCAAAGCGTTCAGCAGGCTTGACTTGCCTACATTCGACCGCCCCAGAAACGCGATCTCCACCACGCTCGGCTCAGGGAACTGCTCCGCCGCCATCGCCGACAACAAAAACTGTGTACCGTACTTGCTCATCACTTCTGACGATACAGGAGCCCCGTACCCCTTCCCGGAGGCAGGCCCTCGAACGTTCAACCAAATGGTTGACAGTCGGCCCGCTTCACGCTACATTCAACCATATGGTTAAATCGAACGCCGCAAGACTCGATTCCATCTTCCACGCGCTCGCCGATCCCACCCGCCGCGCTCTCCTCCGCGATGTCTCAGCCGGGGCCAAATCCGTGGGCGACCTCGCCCGACCCCACGCGCTCACGCTTGCCGCCGTCTCCAAGCACCTCAAGGTCCTCGAGGCCGCCGAACTCGTCGCCCGCCAGCGCCGCGGCAGCTTCCAAATTGTCCGCCTCAACGCGCCTGCCCTCCTCGATGCCGACGAGTGGCTCGCCTATTATCGACCCTTCTGGAGCAGCCGACTGGACGCTCTGGCCCAACACCTCGAAGGAGAAAACCAATGAGCGAGAACCTGACCCTGCAGCTAAACAAGATCATCAAGACGACCCGTAGCCGAGCCTTCGCGGCATGGACCCAACCCTCGGATCTGGTGCATTGGTTCGCCCCTGGCCCCATGCAGGTCGAATCGGTTCAGGTTGACCTTCGCGTCGGCGGCGCCTTCCGATGGGCCATGAAGGGCCCCTCCCCCCGCACTGGTCAGGACATGCACATCGCGTTCATTGGGGAGTATCTCGACATCGAGGCGGACAAACTCCTGCGCTTCAGCTGGAAGTCGGAAGGCAATCCCGAAGACACGACCCTCGTCACAGTAGCCTTCAACGATGTGGAAGGCGGCACCGAAGTCGCTCTCACCCAGGAGCGCATCAGCACCGCAGATGTCTACAACCGCAACAAGATGGGCTGGAGCAGCATGCTCGACAAGCTTGCCGCTCTCCATGAGCCGTCGTCGCGCAAGTCCTCTAAAATCGCGTCTGGAAAAAGCAAAAGCCCCTTCTGCCGACAGGCGGAAGGGGCTTCTCAGCAGCCACAAACACTCGTCGGAAGGTGCATCAAGTCCGTACCCTTCCACCTTTCCTAATCCCAAATAGGATCGAAAGGTACACAAGCAGATTCAGAGCAACGACGGCTACGGCCAACAGCGGCTGCCACTTTGGTGGCAGCCCTTCTTGGTAAATGATTGGCACCAGATAGTGTGCGACAAAGTCGCCGTTATATCCGGCAATTCCCGCGCGCAATGCGAAGTAGTTTTCAACCGAAGTGAGCGGGCACACCACACCGGG
>JANXQR010000079.1 GCA_025353435.1 Acidobacteriota bacterium
GTTATTTGAAGTGGCACGGCTGGTTGTGGCCGCGGAAATCGCCAAGATTCACACCATTGAGTGGACGCCCCAACTGCTTTACAACGAACCCCTCAACCTGGGCATGAATGGCAATTGGAGCGGATTGCTCGGCGCGAATGGCGGGCTTTTGTCGAAGGCGTTGAGCAATGTAGTGGCGCAAAACTTCGGCACATCGAAAGACGTGGACAAGGGCTCAGGCTGGTACTCCGTGTTCGCATCCGGGCCGGGCATCTTCGGGATCGGCAGCAAGGTGCACGGGTACGACATTACCAACCCGAAGTACACTAACGGCGGCGTGAATCATTTTGGCTCGCCATTCAATTTTCCAGAGGAGTTTGTAAGCGTCTATCGCCTGCATCCATTGGTGCCGGATTTGCTGGAGTATCGAGACCTGAGCGCTGATCCCAACAAAATCGAGAAGCGTGTTCCGGTGGTCGAGACCTTTCAAGGAAAAGCGACACCTTTCATGGAATCGATGGGTCTGGCGAATTGGGGACTTACACTGGGCCGCCAGCGTTTGGGCATCCTGACGCTCAACAACTCACCGCAATTCTTGCAGAACCTGAAGATGGGCAGGCTCGAGAGCAAGACGCAGCAGATCGACGTTGCCGCGCTCGACATCGTTCGCGATCGCGAACATGGCGTGCCGCGTTTCAACGAATTCCGCCGCCAGTACGGCCTGCGCCAACTCACCAGCTTTGACGACTTCATGGATCCCGGTGTTCAGGCGGGCACGGCGGAATGGCAGGAGCAGCGCAATACCGTTGCGGCGATGCGCGACGTCTACGGGCAGCACACGTGCGACGCATCCAAGGTCATAACAGACGCTCAGGTGAACGAAGACGGAAGCGCGATCAATGATTGCCTGGGGCACCCCGATAATTCGATCGTCGATAACATCGAAGATGTCGATACAGCGGTGGGCTACCTTGCGGAGTATCGCCGTCCGCACGGATATGCGATTTCGGAGACGCAGTTCGTGGTATTCATTCTCAACGCGTCGCGCCGCCTGTTCAGTGATCGATTCTTCACGTCGTGTTTCCGGCCGGAGTTCTACACCACGCTCGGCGTGGATTGGGTGAATCACAATGGACCCGGAGCTGAAATGATGGAGAAGGGCACGCCCAACGGCCACAAACAGCCTGTATCGCCGATGAAGCGTGTGCTGATGCGCAACATTCCGGAGCTCAAGCCTGAGCTCGAAAGCGTGGTGAACGCATTTGATCCGTGGGCGCGCGATCGCGGCGAATATTACACCTTGGAATGGAAGCCGCGGCCCGGTGCCGAGCTCGACGACGCGTTCAAGAAGTAATGGCGAGGGATGGCTTTATAGAGATGCGTCGCTGAAATCGGCCCAAAAGATTCGATGATTTTGGAAGTGCCGAGCGGGCGCACCAAACACGTCAAGGAAAACGGCCTGCCAAGTCTCCAGTTTTCATTTCGCGGTGGGACCTTACAGCGGCATGCCCTGAAGAATCAGAATCCCTGAACCTTTCATTGCACTGTCTATCGCATCGTTCCATTTCTTTTGAGAGTCTTGATTCCTTGAGTTTTCTGTTTCATGGTCATATTTCTTTTCAAGCATGTCGGCGCGCTGTTGGTGCTTGCTCAAGGCTGCACTCATGTGTTGCCCCAACGCAGCCGGAGAGCCGGCCTTCAGCTGCTCCAACTCTTTTGCCAAAGCGCGAACGGTGAGGACCGTAATGTCGAAGTGCCCTTGCTCATGCTTGAGTAAGTCCGCTGTCTTCTGTGCCGTCTTTATTACCAGCGTCTGAGTGCGATCCAGGGTGACAGACAAAGTAACGTCCGGGAGTGAAAACCTGCCTTGAGCCATAACAGGTCGGATTCCTGATAACTCAGGCATAGTCGTTGCGGTCTGCGCGTCGTCTCCCGAACCGTCCGGCAGAGAGTCTACAGGCAGGAAATCGTTCCAGGACAGCTGGGTGGGGGATAAAGATACGGTGACGCTCATAGGATCTCCGGGGGAAGCTTAGCATAGTGCACCAATTGATGGAACATGGCGTCCGCGCTCCACTTCAGGCGCCATACTGAAGGCGTCCTGGCGATAAGAACGGACCTCTACCTCTTGTGGTGCCGGTGCGACGAGCCCGAGCGCGGATTATGGATAGCGGCAAGGCGCTCGAACCGTTTACGAAATGCATTGCGGATGGGCGCTTTTTCGGGAACGTAACGAAGCGGCGGGCACGGCGCGATTTTGTCCTACACCGCCTCCGCCGCTGAGTTGTAATCGTCAGCGAAATGGCTGTCACTTTCAATGCGGAGAAGACGATGAAGATACGGGCGCGAGATGTGGAGGCTTCGCGCTGCAAGGGTCTTGCCTCCGCGGTTCTGGCGTACGGCGGACTGAGCCAGCTTGAGTTTGAAGTTGGCTAGCTGCTCGTCAAAGGAGCCGTCAGACGAGCGGCCATCGATCTCCACGATATTCCCTGAAGAGCGGGTCAAGCGCTCCGGCAGGTGATGTGGACGAATCACTTCGCCCCGGCTCATGATGATTGAACTCTGAATCGCGTGTTCCAACTCGCGCACATTGCCCGGCCACATGTATTCCTGGAGACGTGTCACGGTGTCGGGGTCTAGTTCCGGTAGCGGGAGACCAAACTTTTTGGAATATATCTCCAGGAAATAGGCAGCCAACAACGGTATGTCTTCCTGGCGCTCGCGTAAAGGTGGCACGGTTATGCGCACGACATCGATGCGGTAAAGAAGGTCCTGGCGGAAGGCTCCCTCAGCCACTTTGGCGTCGAGATCCTGGTGGGTAGCGAAGATGGGGCGTGCCCGCATCGGAGTAAGCCGACTACTACCCAGACGCTGGAATTCGCACTCTTGCAGGACGCGAAGAAACTTGACCTGGGCGGCAAGCGAAAGCTCGCCGATTTCGTCGAAAAAGACGGTCCCGTCCGCGGCCTCTTCGAGACTGCCCTTTCGGGCGCCAACAGTTCCGGTGAAGGCCCCCTTTTCGTGGCCAAACAACTCCGCCTCAAGGAGCGCCTCAGGGATTGCTCCGCAGGGGATCGCTACGAAAGGCCGATCTGCACGAGATCCCCAACGGTGAATGGAGCGCGCGATCGCTTCTTTTCCGGTGCCTGTTTCCCCATGGATAAATACTGGTGCGTCGAGATTGGCAACCATGCGGATCATGTTCGCAACATTCTGGATGATTGGACTCGATCCGATCAGACCTGAGTTGAAAGCGCCTTTCGAATGGCTTCTCAAACTTGTCTCGTCGTCGAGTGACTTACTCGGAGCGGTGGAAGCTCCGAGAAGCTGACGCTTCAGCGTCCGGAATTGTCCGTCGTTGTGGAAGTATCCCTTGGCCCCGACTCGTACTATTTCAATCGCAGACCACTCAAGTTCCTTGTCGGCCGCCACAAACACATCGATACCGGCGTCGATCATCCGTCGAGCGGAATCCATGCGGCTTGGTATCGATTGCCCACCTTCCCCGAGGGGAAGGATACAGACGTGGCATGCCCCGGACGCGAGGAGCTGTCGAGCACCAGCTTCTGTACGTTCGAGAAGGACCTCCGCGCCGAGTGCGATTGAGAGGTGTCTCTGGAGTTCCTTATCGTCGGATAAGAGTACAAAACGAGCTAAACAAGCCATGTCGCGACCCCCTGATGGGCTCACAGCAACTGGTGACGAACGCAAGACCTAGACACTTGACAACGGGCATTTGCCCATCGGATGAACGCTATCAAGTGACAGAGCCCTGAGGGGAACGCAAAACCATCACCGTGCTTTGAGGTAATCAATTTTCTGCGCTGATTATGTGATCTCGTCAATCCGCCTTGATTGACGCTGGTCAAGCGCACAGCCCTATTGGTGCGACGTTAGTTGTAGCCGGCAAACCAAGGTACTGAGACGCATCAGGCGAACCACTAACGGGATCAGGGGAACCACTATAAGTATCAGGGGAACCATTAGAATAGGAGGCTTCGTCGATCTTAGTTGCTCAAGGCCCTTCTTCCGTCTCAGAGGCTCCTTGAAAAGCTGTAAACCAGATGATCGCATCACTGGTTACTACTTCGGCCCCGTGCTTCGCGATCAGGCGAGAAGATATCAAACACGACTATAAGAAGGAATATGCCAAGGAACAGGACCAGCGTGATTGCTGATAACGATCGACTTCTATTGCGCGCCACCTGTGTAGTCATTTGATAACAAATCTCTGACATACCAACCTCTCACCCGCTGCCTAAGCCTCGCGTTTTCTTTACTTCACCCCCTTGGAGTACGGCTTGCACTAAAGCGTGCCAGAAGGATAGTGGAGGAATTGGAAGATGCACGCATTGGCATGGTGGCCTACAGTCGCGGCGGTACTCGTTGCCATGATCACCGACTTCCGGTCGCGCAAGATTCCCAACTGGCTCGTGTTCCCGTTCATGTTGAGCGGACTGGCCGTATCCATCTTTCTACATGGGTGGGCCGGCGCCGGCAGCAGCTTTCGCGGGATGGCCCTGGGAGCGCTCGTCTGTGGTGTGCTCGTTTACCTTCGCGCTCTCGGGATGGGGGATTTGAAACTCTGCGTTGCCATTGGCGCCTGGATCGGTCCTGGTCAACTCGTTAACGCACTCGTCCTGACTGGCCTTGCCGGTGGAGTCTTCGCCCTGGGCTGGGCGCTCAGCGGAAATTTTGTGGGAGAAATGGTTCGGAACTCGTGGAGCCTGCTCGGACATTTTTGCAGGCGCGGCATTGTGCCGCACCCGGAACTGGTTCTCGGCAATTCCAGAGCTCGCAGGATGCCATATGCGCCCGCGATCGCGATCGGGACACTGGTGTCCTTCTTTGTCAGATAAAGCCGCATGCTGCGAAGAATCGGATCGGGAATGAAAACAGATGTGGTGCTTAGGATTCGGAGATGAACAGGTCATGAACCCAAAGGTCGAAATCCCGTTCTCTCTCTCTGGGAAGCCAGCAACCAACCAGCTCTCCATAGCCGTCATTGGGCCGG
>JANXQR010000081.1 GCA_025353435.1 Acidobacteriota bacterium
GCCGAGAGCTTCTTGTGCCTGGATGGCGATGGATGTGGACTGGTGGGCTAGGCGATCCAGAATGCGGTGGCGGATGTCGGATTCCTGCAGTTGGAGGAGGAGAAGGGCAAACAGGGCAATGGAGAGGATCTCGAGCAGGACGAGTCCGAGGAGCATTTGCCATCGAATGGAGCGCGGCCACCATCGCATGTGTGGACCTCAGAAAATTAAGGCATGCTGCGTGGCCCAGTGTATCGGAAAATCGGGTTCGCTTAACAGCAAATCAGTTTGAGATGAGCGCCCGCGCGATCTGCTTTCCGTGAAATCGACCATTCTCGATAAAGATTTCGTTGGTGCGGGAACCGGCAACAATGACTCCGGCCAGGTAGATGCCAGGCACGTTGCTTTCAAGCGTTTCAGGATTGCAAACCGGCTGGCGGTCGGGTCCCTCAAATCGCACTCCCATGCTTTCAAGAAAGGTGAAGTCGGGGCGATAGCCGGTGAGGGCGAAGACGAAGTGGTTGGGCAGAACTTCGCGGCCGGTTGGAGTTTCAATGGTTGCGGAGTCGGGGGTGATTTCAATGACTCTGGAATTGAAGCAGGCGCGAATTTCGCTGTTCTTGATGCGGTTTTCGATGTCGGGCTTGATCCAGTATTTGACGTGGCGGTGCATCTCTGGACCGCGGTGGACGAGCGTTACGCGGGCACCGTGGCGCCAGAGTTCGAGGGCGGCGATGGCAGCGGAGTTTTTACCGCCGATGACGAGAACGTCGGTGCCGAAATAGGGGTGGGGGTCGTCGTAATAGTGATGGACCTTGGACAGGTTTTCGCCGGGCATGCCGCAGTAATTTGGGATGTCGTAGTAACCGGTGGCGACGATGAGCTTGCGGGCGAGTAGGACGTTTGTGCGGCCGAAGCGGTCGATGAGATGGACAGAGAATACACCGTCGGCGCCGTCGACGCGCTCGACGCGCTGGTACTGGCGGACGTCGAGTTTGTAATGCGCGGCGACCTGGCGGTAGTACTCGAGGGCCTCATTTCGGCCGGGTTTGGCGTTGGGGCTGGGAAACGGGATTTCGCCGATCTCGAGGAGCTCCGAGGTGGTGAAAAACGTCATGTGCGAGGGGTAGTGAAATAAGGAGTTGCAGACGCAGCCTTTGTCGACGAGTACGGTGCGCAGGCCGGCGCGTTTTGCCTCGATGGCGCAGGAGAGGCCGGTGGGACCGGCGCCGATGACGAGGACGTCGAAGGACGAGTCGAGGAGAGATTTATCGCCCGGAGCAGGCATGGTTTGCGGTGTGGCATCCGGCACTGAATCGAGCGGGTAATCGGGCATAGGTTTTTAGATTAGGGCATGGAGGGGGGAGGTTTGGATTGGAATGGGATGATGGTAGAATGGTAGATAACGGTGGTGGATAGGTAGACATCGATGAGCCTAAATATCAAGGACGAGGAGATTCACGGACTGGTGAAGGAATTGGCTGCGCTGAAGGGTACCACCCTCACTTCCGCAGTTAGAGATGCCGTGGAGAGTGCGATCGGGCGGGAGAGGGCCAGGCAGGGCAAGTCCCAGCTGCAAAACCGGAAGAAGCGGTCAGAGGTTTTGCAAGCGTTTGCTCGCGAATTCGTCAGCCGAGTCAAGGAGCCTATCGATATCCATTCCTGGGACATTGACAAGCTTCTCTACGATGAGAATGGACTCCCCAAATGATCGTGGACTCGTCGGCGCTGGTGGCCATGCTGCTGAATGAAGAGGACGGCGCGTTCTTGTGTCGCGCCATGGACGACCCGGAGATCGTTCGCATGTCCGCGGCGTCCTACCTGGAGACTTCGATTGTCATCGACAAGTACCGCGATGCCGTGCTGACCGCGAGGCTGGATGACATGATTCTGGATTCGGAAATCGTAATCGAGCCGGTGACGGTGGAACAGGCGCGGATTGCGCGAGAGGCATATCGCAACTACGGCAAGGGCAGCGGGCACCGGGCGAATCTGAATTTTGGCGATTGTTTCAGTTACGCGCTGGCGCGGGTGAAGCGGGAGCCGATACTTTTCAAGGGCGACGATTTCGGGCATACGGATCTTCGGTCGGCGCTGGAAGTGCTTTGATTTGAATATGTTTTGGCCTATGAAGCTCTCCAACGGGGTTGCGGCAGCAGTCTTGCTGGCATCGGCTAAGTTGTACGCGCAATTGGAAGATACCGATGCGGCGACGAGGGCAAAATGCGAGGAGTACTTGAAGGTTCCGCTTCCGGAAGAGGCAGCGCAAGTGAATGCGCGTGCGAAGTGGCCTGGCTGCGATTCGTACAAAGAGTATTCAGGGATTGGGACCGCGGTCGACTACGCGGGCTCGCGAGCTTGCGCTTGGCAAGAGCGACCGGCCAAACTCGCTGACCTTGGTCCCCGATACACCAAGGCGAGCGTTCTTGGGGGCGCGGCCATGCTGGCGGTGCTCTATGCGAACGGTGAAGGCGTAAAGAGGGACTTTCAACTGGCGCTGCGATTTGCGTGCGAAGCGGGTGGAGCCCCAGCCGAGATCCGTATCCGAATAGAGCACCTCGAATCGATGCGTGCGAAACCTTCAGATCCAAGCTCAAAGTTCGAATTTTGCGACGACATTACCAGCGGGTTCATGGAAGGGTTTTGCGCTTCGTACGGTAGCGAAATGGCTGATCAGAAACGGTACGAGAAAATACGACAGCTCAAAGCGGGAATGACAGAGGGACAACGGCAATCTTTCAATGTCCTCGTCAAGGCACAGGAGGCGTACTCGCGCGCACACGCGAAAGGCGAAATCGATCTGAGTGGGACTGCGCGCGCGATGCTCCAGATCGATGCGGAGCAGACTCTGGCCGAGGATTTTCTCGAAGCACTCAAATCCTATGAGAGCAGTTCGAGATTTCCTTCGGGTACGACGAACGAATATCGCGATGCCGACTCGCAACTCAACTCCGTGTACCGCCAAGCGATCGCGGATGCCGAGGCGCACCGGGCGGAGTATGGAGCGATACAGCCGGAGGGCGTACGCAGCGCGGAACGAGCATGGCTGAAGTATCGAGATGCATGGATTGCATTTGCAGGGCTTCGATATCCGAGGGTTACTGCCGAATCATGGCTGACATTGCTCACCAAGGATCGAACTTCCATCCTCGACGGCTCATTTTGCGATATGGATGCAGTGGAAGGAAAATGCGGGCAGGGAGGCGACACGTGGAAACCGAGTCCGCTACCCTAGAATGTTGAGCCATTCGAGGGAGTAATCCATGATCGTCATCAAGCAGCAGGATTTGATCGACAGCGTTGCGGGCGCGCTGCAGTTCATCAGCTATTACCACCCGCTGGATTTTATCGAGAGCCTGGCGCGGGCTTATGAGAAGGAGCAGTCGCATGCAGCGAAGGATGCGATGGCGCAGATCCTGATCAACAGTCGCATGTGCGCTGAGGGGCATCGGCCGATCTGCCAGGATACGGGGATTGTGAATGTGTTTCTCAAGGTCGGGATGGAAGTGAGGTTTGAGGGACCTTCAGGCGAAAGCCCCACGATGACATTGCAGCAGATTGTCGATGAAGGGGTTCGCAAGGCTTATCTCGATCCTGACAACACGCTGCGGGCTTCACTGCAGGCCGATCCGGCGGGCGCGCGCAAGAACACCAAGGACAACACGCCGTCGGTTGTGAATGTGGAATTGGTGCCTGGCAACACGGTGGAGGTCACAGTGGCGGCGAAGGGTGGGGGGTCGGAAGCGAAGAGCAAGTTTGCCATGCTGAATCCGTCCGACTCGGTGGTGGAGTGGGTGCTGAAGACGGTGCCGACGATGGGTGCTGGATGGTGTCCGCCGGGGATGCTCGGAATCGGCATCGGCGGCACGGCGGAGAAAGCGATGCTGCTGGCAAAACAGTCGCTGATGGATCCGATTGATATTCAGGACCTGATTGTGCGCGGCCCGGTCACCACTGCGGAAAAGCTGCGCGTGGAAATCTACGACAAGGTGAATCGCCTCGGCATTGGGGCACAGGGTTTGGGCGGATTGACGACGGTGTTGGATGTGAAGGTGCTGGACACGCCGGCGCATGCGGCGAATCTGCCGGTGGCGATGATTCCGAATTGCGCGGCTACGCGGCATGCACATTTGGTGCTGGATGGAAGCGGCCCGGTGTATCTCGATCCGCCGAGTCTGGAGAATTGGCCGAAGATTACCTATGACCCGACGGGCGCGCGGCGAGTGAATCTCGACACGGTGACGCGCCAAGATGCGGCAACGTGGAAGCCGGGTGAAGTGTTGCTGCTGAGCGGCAAGCTGCTGACCGGGCGCGACGCGGCACACAAGCGCATGACCGATATGCTCACCCGCGGAGAGAAGCTGCCGGTGGATTTCAACGGCCGCTTTATTTACTACGTTGGGCCAGTGGACGCGGTGCGCGACGAGGTGATTGGGCCCGCGGGTCCGACGACGGCGACGCGCATGGACAAGTTCACGAGGCAGATGCTGAAGGAGACGGGCCTGCTTGGCATGGTGGGCAAGGCGGAGCGCGGGCCAGCGGCGATTGAGGCCATCAAGGAATTCGGCGCAGTGTATTTGATGGCGGTGGGCGGCGCTGCGTACCTGGTGTCGAAGGCGATCATGAGTTCGAGGCGACTGGCGTTTGACGATCTGGGCATGGAAGGGATCTACGAGTTCGAGGTGAAGGATATGCCGGTGACGGTGGCTGTGGATTCGAAGGGCACGAGCGTACACCAGACTGGGCCGGCGGAGTGGCAACAGCGCATTGGCGGAGTGCCGATACTGCAGTAAGCGACGGCAGTTCCAGCAATGTTTAGTCGGCACGGCGTGTGGCGTGGACGACTATGTCCTGGCTGAAAGGTGGCAACGCTAGCTCGCCTTTGATGCCACCCTGCATCGCAATAGCTGGGGAATATAGGCCTGTTACTGGCGAGTAAATCGACACATCATAATTGCCGGCCGGAAGCGACAGAGAAACGCTGCCACTGATCGTTTCTCCAGCTGCGGGGTCGGTTACTTCACGCGCATCGGCGAGATAGGCGACGTAATCGCGCCCTGAAATGGAAAGGCCTGAGACGACCAGATTTGCTGGGGAGTTGGCGATCCAAGTCGTGTCCGGCTTGGAGTGGATGAAGTCGGATGCGGCGATGAACTCAGAAAGCTGCTGCATCCAGCTGCGGATCCCTTGTTGCGATGCGCGGGTGCCACGCTCATTACCGACCGTAATTGAAAAATCGATGTAGTCGTAGTGGCAGCCATTCATCAGCGCTGTCCATGCCCGTTTGCGATGAATGGTCCAGCCAGTGGTGTCGCGATACATGCTGGCGGCATTATCTTCATCGAGAACCGCTGGCTTGGGAGATACGTAGGCCGCTTTGCAGAATTGCGCAACCTGGTCGAGCCGCAATTCCTTCGACATGAAGTTGCCCATGTCATAGACATGACCCGCAAAAGTGGTCTCGGGAAGTGGATGAACATTGACAATATCGAGCATTTGGCCGGCGAAGCCTGCATCCTGGGGGAAGACGTTTTTGGCGCCGTAATTAAAGGCCTGCTGGCCTGAAAGGAGATGCGGCCGGCCCGACCGCTGCATCTCGTCGCGCATGACTTTGGCCATCTCTGCCTGCCACGCGTCGACATCCGCGGGAGTGGCGTGCCCCGGAACACCGCCCCCGGGCTCATTGCAGATTTCGTAGTACACGTTGTCGTATCCGCTGGTTTCCTCAATGACCTTGCGCGCGAAGGCTCGCTGTCTTTTTACCAACTCCGAATCCTTCAGCGATATGTAGTCTTCCCATTCGACGTGGCCCACACTCTGCTTGTTGTTGTCTTTACGGAGCGGGTTCAACTCCCACACGCCATCTGCATACGTGTTGCTGAACACCGTAAGCTCCACCACGATGCCCCGTTTTGAGGCGGCATCGAGGAACTTATGGAGGCGCTCGAAATACTCGGGATTCCATTGATCCAGATCGTATATGGGTTCGCCGTCCAGCGCTTTGCCTGGACCGCTGCGAACGAACGGTGCAATGTAGTCGGGAGACTCGGGCTTGCATGGGGAAGAGGGATTTCGCGCGCTTTGCAACTCGCGATAGAGCAGGAAGGTGCGTGTCACGGTCATTTTGTGGGCGACAGCATCGTCAAGATATTTTTCAAAATCGAACGGGCGATTGATGACGGAACCGTAGTGTTCGCTGGCTGAAACCAATGCCAGGGGCTGATTTCGAAAGAGCAGATACTTCGGATTTTGTGGGTTGATTCGGACCGCTTCGGGCGATTGTGCGAGGCTCGTCCATCCAAGCCCGACGATTAGTACCGCAAAACCGATTCCACGAATCACCTACGCCCCCGTTCCTAGTTCTCGACACAGATTCAACAATGCGCGGATCCCAAAAGGGGTTCGGTATTCGCGAAGGAAGCAGTGCCTACGCATCAGGCCATCAGATATTAGCGACCATGATGTGAATCGTCAATGCGGATGAATTTTCATTTGGCTCAAGACGCCAATGGGCCCAAATAAATAGGGAAGGCGCAATCCGCATGTGCGAATTGCGCCCATTTGTTTCGATCCCCTTTTTCCCGTCCCTACTGCTTTCCGAACCGGAACACGAATCCAGCCGTAAATCCGCGGCTGTATTGCATCGTGGAGCCAAAGCCGGTGAAGAGGTATTCCGGTGACAGGCGCAGTCCAATCGCAGGGGAAAGATTGTACTCACCGGAGACGGCAACGCTGGCCGCAAACGAGCCGCCGTCGGGGTATATTCCGAGCGTCTTGGACCCAAAGCCGTTAGTGTCGCCTGAGAAGTTGCCGAGGGCGTAACCGCCCAATGCACGGCCGGAGATTGAGTATCGCGGCTGCATGTAAAAGCGGTAGGTAGGTCCGCCCATTAAGGTGTAGGTGCTAATGGCCGGACGCGTAATCGAGGAGGAGTTCAGGCCGACAAACGCTGTGCCGTAGTATCCCCGAAAGTCCGCGGTGGCACCGAGGCGCTGGCTGTAGTAGCGTGTGAGGCCGGTGTTCCAGGCGTAATAGGTGACGCGCTGCAGATTGGGCCCAGGAATGAATCGCGCGTATCCCATGTCGAGATTTGCCTCGTAGAGATGCGAATAGACTTCCTTGATGGCCTGAATACGGCGCTGCTCCCGGCGAGCGTGAATGCGGGCCTGCACGCTGATGGCACCTTGATTCTGGGCTTCGGCGGAGGGTTGCTGCTGGCTGGCTTGCGGCGCTGATTCGGCGGGATTGCTGCTCGAGCTGGCGGCTTGAGCAAAAGCGAGGTGCGCGGCGGGCAATCCCAGAGCCAGCGCGAGAGCAAGGCGACGAAAAGAATACATCGGTATCGGGTTTCCTCCACGGGATGACGAAAGCACGACCCCGCGGCAATACTTTGCCGGCGCCCGGCCCATATTGCACGCGCTAGGCGGCAATCAGGCAGGCAGCCCGCGCAGATTTCCGCGGTTCATTGCGCTTCCCCGTAAGGTTATTAAATCATCTGACGGGGAGGCTTGTGTTGATCCAGCCTGGAACTGGTCTTGATCCTGCTGGCTTTTGGACGGATGAGCTGCGGAATCGCATGCAGAGCCCGCGAAGAGAAACGGTCGAATTGCAACTCTCCGGCGGATTCACCGTCTCTTCAAACATGCCGTCAAGGTTGGCCTCAGCTTGGTGAACTAGGATGGTAACTGTCGCGGAGGCTTGGTCGAAATGGGTAGATTGATACTTGGAATCGTGATCGGAATCATCCTGGTTCCGGTAGCTGTTCTAGCATATTTAAAATTTGGGAAGGTTCCAGTCGCTGTGAGCGATCCGCCATTCCCGAGCGAGCGATTGATCACCGGCGTTCCGCTTGGGGCGCGCATCGATCGCGAGTTGGTGAAGAATCCGCCGATCCAGCTGAACGAGGAGACTTTTGTGGCGGGCGCGCACATTTATGCCGACCAATGCGCTGTCTGCCATGGCTTCCACGGAAGGCCTTCCGTTGTTGGGGCACATGAGTTCCCTGACGCACCTGCATTGTGGGAGAAGCACCACAACGGAGAAGTGGTGGGAGTGAGCGACGATGCGCCGGGAGAAACCTACTGGAAGGTGGCCAACGGAATTCGCCTGACCGGCATGCCGGCTTACAAGGAAGTGCTGACCGACACGCAGATGTGGCAGGTGAGCCTTCTGCTGGCAAGTGCCGACAAGCCGCTGCCGCCGGCTGCCGTCGCGGTACTTAATGGCGAGACGACGCCCCAAAGCCCCATCGGGCAGATGTCAACCTCGCAGCCCACAGAAAAAGTAGAGGGAGCGCGAAAAAGGTGAGCTTTGTGGATACATTGCGCAGCGGGCTGAAGTTCGTCTTGATGAGCATGGGGGTCTCGAGCCCTGAGAAGAAGCCAGCGCCGCCGCGAAAACCAGAACTACCCAAGCCTGGGGTGTAGCCAGTCGCGCTCGGAGAATTGTGGATTTCGTGGGATTGATCGCTGACTTGCTTCGTGTTCTCGTCGACGGGCTGGCGATGAAAAAGCCGCGCAAGCCGAACGACTTTGGGTTGGTGTAATGCGAGTCGAAAGCAGCGAATCTTAAGCCCTGGGGGCGAATCCAACTTTTGTACGCTGGATGGGACCGCTGCCGGGGAGGATTTTGGCCATGAGCGAACGGAAGAGTTTCTGGCGCGCATTCTTGGACTTTTTCGTGTTATTCAGCGGTGTTTCCACGGCCTCGAATCTGTCGCGAACGCGCGATGTGCCGGTTGTGGAACGGGGAATGTTTCTCTTCCGCCGAAGGCCGATCTCCCGGCGAAGCGCTCCTACTGACCCAAACCAGAGGTGAAAAGCCTCAGAATTGGTAGAATCGAAGTATGTCGCTCACTCGCCAGCAGGCTCTCGATTACTTCCACTCCCCTGACCTGATCGGGCTGGGCTTTGAGGCCGATGAAGTTCGCCGCCGGCTGCACCCTGAAGGCGTGGTCTCCTACATCATTGACCGGAACATCAATTACACCAATTTCTGCACAGAATACTGCACATTCTGCGCGTTTTACCGGCCGCTGAAGGGACCGCAGGCCAAGGAGGGCTACATTCTCGAGTTCGAGAAAGTCTACGAGAAGATTGCGGAAACCCTGGAGATGGGCGGGACCGGCGTACTGATGCAGGGGGGGATTCATCCTGACCTGAAGATCGACTGGTTCGAGCGGCTATTTACCGGAATCAAGCAGCGGTTTCCGCAAATCTGGCTTCATTGCCTGTCGGCAAGCGAGGTGCTGGCGATTGCGGAGTATAGCGAACTGAGCCTGCGGGACACGATTTCGCGGCTGCGGGACGCGGGGCTGGACTCGATTCCGGGTGGCGGGGCGGAGATCCTGGATGACGACGTGCGCAAGCGGATTGCGCGGCTCAAATGCCGCACCGAGGACTGGGTAAGCGTGCACAGGACAGCGCACCAGTTGGGGATGCGGACGACGGCGACCATGATGTTTGGCGTTGGCGAAACGTTTGACCAGCGCGTGAACCACTTTGAAGTGGTGCGGCGCCTGCAGGAAGAGACGGGCGGGTTCACGGCATTCATCCCGTGGAGCTTTCAGCCTGGGAATACGGCGCTGGGCGGGCGCGGCTGGGACGAGTCGACCAGCGTGGAATACCTGAAAGTGCTTGCGATTTCGCGACTCTACCTGGACAACATCGATAACGTGCAAGCGAGCTGGGTGACGCAGGGGCTGAAGGTGCTGGAGCTGGGGCTGCACTTCGGCGGGAACGATGTGGGCTCGGTGATGCTGGAGGAGAACGTGGTGCGGGCCGCCGGGACCTCGAATTGCACGACCGAGGAAGAGCTGCGGCGGATCATTCGCGATGCGGGGTTCAAGCCGGTGCAGCGGGATACGTTGTATCGGACTATGTTTTTGAATTAGGCATGAAAAGTGCGTTGGCTACGATCGTTATTGCCGGGTTGATCGGGGCGAATTCCGCAATCTGCTTAGGCCAGCGGAAGCACCGTGGTTCAGAACAGCGTGTCTTCGGGGCTGAAGACGAAAGTTTCAAGCGCCCTTTCGCTCTTCCCGAGGTAATCTTGAACATTCTGAGCAAGGATCCGGAAATACCGGATACGTTCGGCGAAAATGATACTCCACGCCCCAAACAAGTCCCCAACTCCTGGTTTTTTGCCTCAATTGTTCATCTCGCGGGTCCCGACGAACAGGATGTTGTTGTCATGGGGCGGTGTCCGGTTTGTGGGGCAAACGTTGCCCCATTCTGGGTCTTTCGGCCAACCCGGGATGGTTACGAACAATTGATGTTTGGTGGTGGACTCGCTCTGGAATTGATGAAGAGCCGCACCAACGGCTTCCGTGACCTCGAAACATCCTATGTATCGACACAGAAGCTTTGGACCGATGTCTGGCGCTTTGACGGGCAGAAATATCAGCGGGTTCCGGGCAAGAAATCCAATTCCGAATAGCCGTCTACGGGCTAGGGATGTGTCTGGCCACCGGCGGCGACTTCTACGCCGTGCTTAAGGAGCGGGAGGATGCTGATGAGGCTTTCTTCCGCGCCTCGCTTGCTGCCAGGCAGGTTGACGATGAGAGTTGGACCCTTCAGGCCCGCCACGCCGCGGGAAAGCCACGAAAACTGATTCTGCAGCGCACCTTTGGAGCGCATAGCTTCGGCGAGGCCGGGGGCCTCGCGATCGATGACGCGACGGGTGGCTTCCGGGGTGCGATCGCGCGGGCCGAGGCCGGTGCCGCCTGCGGTAAGTATCAGGCGGGCGCCTTCGTGGACTATCTGATTCAGGAGTGAGACGATTGCGTCTTCGTCATCGGCCACGAGAGCGGTGCGGAGGTCCGCATTGGGAAAGTTCTGCAGCAGGAGAGCCGCGACGGCGGGTCCAGCCGTGTCCGCCATGAGGCCCTGGGAACAGCGGTCGGAGATGGTGATGACGGCCAGCAGCATGGAGTGATTGTAGACGGCTACTCCGTTATTTTCGGGCCAACTCCGATGGTGCCCAACCAGCCTTCGACGAGACTGGGCCAACTGGTTACCGGAAGCTTGGTCTTGCGAAGGCCGTAGCCGTGGCCGCCCTCAGCGAAGATATGCAGCTCGGCCGGGACCTTGGCTTGCTTCAACTGCAGGAAATAGGTGGTGGCGTTCTCGACGTGGACCGGGTCGTCTTCTGCCTGGACGATGAAGGTGGGCGGGGTTTGCGCCGTGGGCTGTATGTCAGGATTGGCGATCATCCCCTTCTCGGCAATGGCGAGATAGCCGGGGTAAACAACGACGGCGAAGTCGGGACGGCAACTGAGTTGGTCGGCGGCGTCAATGGGGTCGTAGAGGCGCTTGTCGTAATGTGTGCTGATGGCGGCGGCGAGGTGGCCTCCGGCGGAAAAGCCAAGGACGCCGACCCGTTTGGGATCAATGTTCCACTCAGCGGCGTGCTGGCGAACGAGGCCGACGGCGCGCTGCGCATCCTGGAGGGCTGCGGAAGACTTGGGAAAGGGACCGGTTCCCGGAACGCGGTACTTGAGCAGGACGCAGGCGATGCCGGCGGAGTTGAGCCAGTCGCAGACCTCGGTGCCTTCGAGATCGATGGCAAGAATGTTGTATCCGCCGCCAGGAAACACAACGACAGCAGGCACCATTGCGGGTGCGGGACCGCCGGATGCGTGCGGTGCGTAGTAAGTGATTGTGGGAGAGGAGACATTGCCGAGCCGGACGAGAGGCTTGCCGGCGATTAGGTTGTCTTTTGCAGACGTGGTATCGATTTCGGCAGGTGTGTTGGCCGGCGCGCCGGGTGCGCCGTTAGGCCAGATGGGGATCTGGGTGTGGCCGGGAGCGGGCTGCCAGGCGGGCTGTTGGGCGGCGACGGAGATGGACGAGACGGCCAAGGCTGCAGAAAGGAGATCGCGCATACGCATCTGAAATAGCCTCACGGAAGATCGCAGCGATGATCGCAGCAAGGGCGCCGGGAGTGCAACGTGAAGGCCTCAGGTGCCGATCATGGCTGCGCGTTGGGCGGGATCAGCAGCGTCAGGGTTTCCGCGGCAATCTCGATGCGAACTGGGAGTTGGCCGAGAAGTTCGCCGTCGGCTTCGACGTAGATTTGTGAACGCGAATCGTCACGATGTGAGCATTCGACTTTATCGGCGGCGATGAGCTCAATTTCGTCGCTGAAGGAATGACGGCCGGCAATCACGGCGAGCAGGAAGCGCAGATAGCGCATTCGGCTGCGGGTTTTGAAGGCCATGAGGCAAAGGTTCTGTCCGTGGAGGGAAGCGCCGGGAGCGAGCTTGCCGAGAACTCCGCCGAAGGAGCGGACGCGCACGGCGAGTAGTTGGGACGTTTCAAGAACACGCGGCTTGCCGTGGCCGTTGGCGAACGAGGCCTGGAAAAGCGGGAAGGGGTGCCCGACCCAAATGCGGAACGCTTCAATGATGTAAAGAAGGTAGCCCAGACGGCGCTTGAGGACGGGGTCCATGCGGGCCATGAGGAGCGCGTCAGCGCCGATGCCGGCGGCGACCGTGAAGTAGCGCGATTGCGGAGCGCCGTTAGAGTCGTTAAAGGAGATGCGGCCCACGGGGACCTGGACCGGTCGGGCGCGAAGGAGAGCCTGGACGGCTTTTGCCGGATTCGGGCCTAGGCCAAGGTCAGACGCCAGGGCGTTGGCAGTTCCCATGGGAATGACGCCGAGGGCGACATTGGTGCCAACCATGGCTTGCAGAACTTCGTGGATGGTTCCATCGCCGCCGCAGACTATTACGGCATCGCATCCGCGCGCGATGGCTTGGCGGGTTAGGGCCGATCCGCTGCCGGGGCCGTCGGTGGTCAGGTGCTCAGTCTCGATGCCCGCGTTACGCAGTGCCCGCAGGGTGGTGGGCACGATTTCCCTGCGTCGGGGCGAGGTTTGACCTGATGCGGGATTCTCCACCACCGCGACTTTGCGCATTGAATATGTTCTCTCAGCAGATTCTGACAGATCAGGTGTGATTTGCAATGTATTCATGCTCTATTCTTCAATCCGTAACAATGCAGGATTGCATAAAGAATTGAACCTTTCAAGCCAATACCGCGCAGTTGGGGACATCGACTGGCCGTAATTCTAAAAAGGGTTGGGCCCTCGATAAGAATCCGCTTTGCCAAGACTTCTCTCAGCCCGCCGACCTGCATTGAACATAACCCTCACTTCCTTGAACACTCTTTGCCGGGATAAGTCGCAATTCTCACCGGATGGGGCTGGAATTGCGCTCTACAAAACTGCGAACTTGCTGTTTCCGAATCGAGCTTCATTGTTGGGCATGCGGAAACATGCAGGATCTGCCAACTATTTCCGGCGTAGAAGGGGCTTTTCGACCGCGGAACAACCCAGCGGCGGCTCAAAGGCATCTGTAGAATGAGAAAGTCCGCGCACATCGACCGGCATCTGTCGCTCGGTGTGACTGTAGAGGTATGGTGATGTTGGTTCTATTCCTGATTCCGGCGCTGATTCTAGCGATGATCGTGGTCGTCCCCATGTGGCCGTACAGCCGGAGATGGAGCTACTATCCCACAGGTGGGATTGGCGCGATCCTCGTGCTGACCATCTTGCTGCTCTTCCTTAACCGCATCTGAGTTTCAAGCCAGGCGACCTGGCCGATTGTAGAAAGTTGATGCTGCCGGTGATCGTGGAGACTGAACTGTGAAGTTCGCTCGTGCTGCAGCTCTTATCCTGGCCGCGTTGCTCTGCGCCGCGAAGACTTTCAGCTATTCCGTTCTGACTCACGAAGAAATCGTCGACCTGCTGTGGACGGCACAGATCCGACCACTCATTCTGGAGCGATTTCCAGGGCTCACCGAAGACCAGATCAAAGAGGCCCACGCGTACGCGTACGGCGGCTCGGTGATTCAGGACCTTGGATATTATCCATTCGGCAGCAAGGAATTCAGCGACCTGGTGCACTACGTGCGCAGCGGCGATTTTGTGTCAGAGATGGTGAAGCAGAGCCAGGACGCGAAGGAGTATGCGTTTGCGCTCGGGGCACTGGCACATTACGTTGCGGATGTGGATGGTCATCCGGCGGTGAACCAGGCGGTATCACTGCACTACCCCAAGCTGCGGGCGCGCTATGGTCCCTTGGTGACCTACGAAGACGACAAGGTCGCGCATCTGAAAACGGAGTTTGGATTCGACGTGTCACAGGTGGCAAAGCATCGGTACGCTCCGCAGGATTACCACGACTTCATCGGGTTTGAAGTTTCAGAGGGTCTTCTGGAGCGAGTATTTCCTGTGGTTTACGGGATGGACTTGAAAGACGTGCTGCCACATGAGGATCTGGCCGTCGGAACGTATCGGTGGGCCATCAGCAGGTTGATTCCGCACATGACTGACGTGGCGCTCGCCATTCACGGCAAGGAGATTGTGAACGAGACGCCAAATTTTGAGAAGCGCAAGTTTCTGTTTCGTCTGCGGCGCGCGGACTACGAGAAAACGTGGGGAAAGAAATACCAGAAGCCGGGGCTGGGAACGCGGTTTCTGGCGGCGCTACTGCGCATTTTTCCGAAGATTGGACCGTTCAGAGGGCTCGAATTCAACGAGCCCACCAAGCAGACCGAAGATCTTTACATTGCGAGCATCAACAAGTCGTTTGAGGATTGCCGGACACTACTGGAGAAAATGAAGACGACAGCGCCGGAGCTGCCGGATCGCGACCTTGATACGGGCGAACTAACGCAGCCAGCGGAGTACGCCCTGGCTGATAGCGCATATGCGCACCTGCTGACGGAGCTCGCCGATAAAAAGTTCGCTCAGACATCCGCGGCGCTGCGGGATAACATTCTCGGGTTCTATGCGAGCGCGGCGGCGCCGGT